>JAKASC010000142.1 GCA_021828245.1 Acidobacteriota bacterium | reverse complement strand
AGGTTTGGGAAGAACGACAACCGACGGCTGCGCCGTTCGGGAAAGATTCCGGCCGTTGTCTATGGCGGGGGCGGGCCGGCGATTCCCGTCGCGCTCGATCCGAAGGCGATTCTTCGCATCCTTCATTCGGAGTCTGGACATAACGCCATCTTTACGCTGGAAGTGCAGGACAAGGCCCCGGCTCGCGTGATGTTGCGCGACTGGCAGTGGGAACCGGTGCGCGAGGAGTTGCTTCATGTGGATTTGGTTCGCATCGCCTTGGACACCAAGCTCAAGGTTCGCGTCCCGATTCATTTTACAGGTGAGCCTCAAGGGGTCAAAGTCCAGGGCGGCATCTTTGAGATTGTCCTCCGCGAAGTCGAAATCGAGTGCCTGCCGGAGGATATCCCGGACCACGTCACGGTGGATGTCGCCGGCCTGATGCTGGGCAAAAGCCTGCGCGTCTCGGAGTTGCCAGTCAGCTCCCGCGTCAAGGTGTTGAGTGAAGCCGACCGCGTGGTGGCGCACGTCATCGCCCCGAGAGTGGAAGAGGAAAAGGCCGCCACGGAAGTGACGGAGGCGGCGCCGGCTGAGCCCGAACTCATCCGCAAGCGCAAACCCGAAGAGGAAGGAGCGGAAGCGGAAGGTGAAGGGGAGAAAGAGAGCAAGCGCGATACCAAGAAGGAAGGCGGCAAGGAATCCTAAAGGCCGGGCAAGGAGGGTGAGCCTGGCGCCGCGCTGCGGATTTTCAGAAGCGGGTGGCTGGCTGTGAAGTTAATCGTGGGGTTGGGGAATCCCGGCTACGAGTATTACTTGACGCCGCACAACATGGGCTTTATGGCGTTGGATCGGCTGGCGGAAATCTGCGGAGTGGACATTTCCCGGCGGCAATCGCAAGCGTTGGTGGCGGAAACTCAACTGGAGGGAGAACCGGTTCTCTTGGCCAAGCCGCAGACGTTTGTAAATTTGAGCGGTCTCGCGGTGGCCCGCCTGCTGGAGGCGCGTCAATTAACACCGGACGATTTGATGATTCTCTTGGACGACGTGAATCTTCCCTTGGGCACGCTTCGGATTCGCACTCAGGGCAGCGCCGGGGGGCACAACGGGTTGAAGTCGGTTATCGGAGCGCTCGGGTCGGATGGATTTTTGCGCCTCCGCATGGGCGTCGCCCCGGATCGCCCCATCGAAGATTTGGTCTCCTACGTTTTGACGCCTTTCCGCAAGTCGCAACTGGAAACGGTCGCAGGACTGGTTGACCAAGCCGTGGAAGCTGTCCGGGCTATCTTGAAGGAAGGACCTCAAAGGGCTATGACGCGGTTCAACCGCCGGGTTCTTTCCCAGGAATCGTGAGGTTTTATGGCGAAATATGAGCTGATGGTGATTGTGCGGCCCGATGTGGCCGAGGAAGAAGTGGATCAATGGGTGGTCCAGACGGAGGGCGTCGTGACGGGCGCGGGCGGCAAAGTTGAGAAGGTCGAAAAGATGGGACGCCGACGCCTCGCCTATCGCGTTCACAAACATCGCGAGGGCTTCTACGTCCTGTTCGCTTTTGAGGGGAATGGCGCGACGGTCCGCGAACTCGAACGGCGCCTGAAGGTGACCGATACGGTCATCAAATACATGACCCTCCGCATGGACGAGGAGCTTCAGCGCGGCGCCAAGTTCAAGGCTCGCCTGGCTCGGCAGGAGGCGCGGCGGCCGAAAGCCAAAGGCGCGACCGCGGCTTCTTCGGAGCCGGACGCGGAGCCTCCCGCTCAAGAGGTCCAACCAAGGAGCGAATGACTTATGGAAACTCAACGAACCGCTGCGGAAGGTTCAGAGCGGCGCCCACGACGGGAGAATAATCCTTCGACCGGTGGGCGCCGCCAGTTCTTCCGCCGACGCAAGGTGTGCAAATTCTGCGAGCAGAAAATCGGCGTCATTGATTACAAGGATGCGAAGCTGCTCGGAGAATTCATTTCGGAGCGAGGCAAGATTTTGCCACGCCGCCTGACGGGAACCTGCGCACGGCATCAGCACGTGCTTACGACGGCCATTAAACGGGCGCGGAACATCGCGCTGTTGCCGTTTGCGACGCAGCTTTAGCGGACGCCGCCGTTGCCCGAGGGTGACAAATCCTCCCACACCCAGAGGATATCGCCCTATCAACCGGTCCGACGATAGACGGGAGACCCAGGGCGCGGCGCCGGCGACCGATGTCAAGGAGAGTGGAGCGATGGAAGTCATTTTGCTGGAGAACATAGACAAACTCGGCTCGCGCGGCCAAATCGTCCGTGTCGCTGACGGGTACGGCCGTAATTACCTTCTTCCTCAAAAGCTGGCAGTCGCCGCCACGCCGCAAAACCGCAAGTGGGTCGAACAACAGCGCGTGCGGTTCCTTAAACTAGAGGCCAAAGAAAAGAGCGCGGCGGAGGAGCTTGCCAAGCTCATGCAGGATGTAGAAATCGTGGTGTCGCGACGCGCCGGCGAGAAAGGCCAGCTCTTTGGCTCCGTCACCTCCATGGATATTGTCGCCGGCTTGGAAGCCCGTGGGTTCAATATTGACCGCCGCAAAATCCAGCTTGACGCTCCCCTGAAGGTCTTGGGCGAATATAACGTGCCTGTCAGGTTGCACCGGGAGGTGACCGTCAGCGTGAAGGTCAAGGTTGAGGGTGAAATCGAGACTGCAGCCGACCCGGGCAGTCCCGCCCCCACTGTCGAGCCGACCGAGCCCCAACCCTCCGAGTGAACGGCCCCGCCAAGACCGTGAGCGCCGCGCACGCCTTCGGTCAACAACCCCAACATTCGATCGCCAGGTAGATTATGATGGTGCGGGGCGCGACGTCGTGAAGAGTGTGCCAGGGTGGTCGAGTGAGGGTGGGGCGCTTCGGCAGTGGACGATTCCGCTTGTCCTCATAGCCGCGCTGGCGTTGCCGGGCATCATCCGGGCATCCTGCCGTGCGGCCCGCGCGCTCTTGTCGCAAGGGCATCCCCACGAGGCCCTGCAAAGCTACGAGGCTTGCGTCGCTCGTTCTCCTCGCGCATCGGATCTGTTGGCCCTTGGAACCCTTTACCTGCGCCAGGGGAACGACGGCAAAGCCATCCATGCTTACCGCGAGGCCATTGCGCTCAATCCTCACAATGCCAGAGCCTACCTTGATCTCGGCGTTGCCCTCATCAAGGCCCAGCGATACGCCGAGGCGGTTTCCGAACTTGGCCGTGCCATTCTCGTGCAGCCTCACTCCAGCCGAGAGCATCAGTTGCTGGCCATGTGTCTGTTTCACCTCAAAGAGTATGAGCTTGCCGCCATCGAGGCCCAGGCAGCTCAAGCCCTGTCGCCATCGGACGCCGCATCCAATTTCATTCTCGGATCGAGCTATCTCAACCTGGGATTTTATCGTCGCGCCGTTCCACCCTTGAAGCAGGCGCTGGCGGCGACCGGATCTGCCGAGATCCGCGTCGTGCTCGGCGAGGCTTACCTCGGCCTGGGAGAAAGCCGTTTCGCCCTCCACCAATTTGTCATCGCGGCAAAACTCAACCCGCAAATCCCGGGACTCAACTCATATATAGCCGGCGCTTACCAACATTTGGGCAAACCGAGGATGGCGCGCGCCTATTATCAGAGGGCCTTGACGCTCGATCCCAACGACTCTGCGGCGAATGCGTATTTCGCGCGTTGGAGCCGCTTGCGCGGGCACTACAATAGGGCGGCCCGGTATTTATCCCACGCCGAGCGCGTGGCGCCCAATGACCCTCGCGTGCTGCTGGAAGCGGCTCAAATGGCCCTCCACGATAGGAATCCCGTCGAAGCTGAGCGCCTGCTGAAGAAGGCGCTCAATGTGTCTCCGGGGGATATTGAAGCGCGGGTTCTGCTCGCTCAACTGTATTACCGCAGAGGTCAGTTGGCGCTTGCTCAAAAAGAGCAAGCGATGGTTCAAGCCTTGCAACGAGCGCAGGAAAGGCGACTCGCCTTCACAAAACCGACCTCCATCAATACGCCGCGCGGTAAAACCAGGGGAATTCGTAGCAGAGCCCCAGGCGGTGGCGCGCCTCATTCGCCCTGAAAGCAGCCCTGACAACTCATTGAATCTCCCGCTGAAATCGGCTATATGTCCAGAAGGCGAACAGAAGGGTGGGAGGGAGCGGGATTCGAGGCAGGGATGGAAATCGAAAGGCGGCAAATTCGAGTTTGGCTCTGGGCCGGCGTTCGGACGGTGGCAGCGTTTCTTGTGAGCTGTCACCTTGGGGCCCAGACGGTGGTCTCGCGGAAAGATCATCCGAAGACGCAGGCTGCCTCGTCGCCGGCTCAAGCTTCTTCCGGTCCGGGCTCGAAGGCACGTGCAGGCGAATCCCGGCAGGGCCGTCTTAAGCAGCGAAAGAGCCGGCCATCCGGCGAGGCACTTCAGCTAACTCCTGCCGGAAACCTTCGCGCCGCGCCGATTAACGCGGGTGTTCAGGGAGGCTACTCAAGCGGGATGGAGTCATCACAACCCGCTCCCGCTAACCCTGCGCTCGAAGAACAAGTCATGCAACACCTGCTGCTCGGCCCAAGCCGCTGGCGGGTGGGGCGGCGCGGATTGATTGAGCGCCGTGGCGCCGACGGGCGTTGGACCGTCGTGCCCAGCAGCGTCAAGGCCGACCTCTATGCGATTAGCTTTTTCAACTCACGTGTGGGCTGGGCCGTGGGAGCGCATGGGACGGTGCTACGGACGGAGGACGGAGGCCGACAGTGGCAGATCGTGCCATTCCCGATCCGCAAGGACTTGATTCGCGTTCGTGCCGACGGCCCACAGTCCGTCGAAGTGACAACCCGTGACGGGAACGTGCTCGTCACTTTCGATGGAGGCAAGTCGTGGACGCGAGCTCCGGCGCACGGCCCGTCAGATGCCCATCGCGTTCGCCAATAGCAACCTGAACTCGGCCGCTGGAATGTTGAAAGGGCAGGGGATGGACATAGCGACCGCCGGACCGCACGGCACGCACGTGAGAAGCTAACGATTCGGGTTGCCTTACCCCGCAGCCAGGAGGTTTTCAGATGGCTGTTTCCCTGCCCATGAGCGCCCTAGGAGAGAAGGACTGAAAAAGCAAGTACGACCGCCCTCGGCTAATTCTCCGTCGCGGCGCGAGTTTTTTAACCGCATAGCCGCGAGTGCAACGCTGATTTTGCCAACCTCGCTTCGGGCGAGTGGCATTCAGCGTCACTCCTCTCCGGAGGGAAGGACTTTAGGCGACCCGTCAGGTTGCCGCGTAACCCCGCAGTTCCGCCAGCCAAGCCCGCTCGCGCCCGTGCTAAGTCAAGTTCAGCCTGGGCACGACGGCTTTATCACCGAACTTTACGCCGCTGAAATTGAAGTCATCCTGGGCCGCTGGTCATCCTCGCTCTGTCAGTCGCAGCCCAACCCGGACGCGCTCGCGCCCGATTTTGCGAATCCCACCACCGTGTTTTGGCCGGTCGAGTCTCGGCAATCCTCCTTGCGCCGCGACCTCGAGCTCGAAATTTTTGAAAGAAGCTTTCAGCCGGCACGCCTTGCTCGGCCAGAAGCTTTTTTGCGCGCCTGGAAGGACGACCTCGCCACGCTAGGACAGTTGCTCGTTGCTGAGTTCATGTTAGAAGGAATTCAAGTGACGGAGACCAGCCCGCTCCGTGTGGAAACACACGTGCTGTATGCCTTGGTGGGCTCTAAGGAAGGAGGGCGCGAACAACGGCTCGGAAGATGGACGCTCCGCTGGAGAAAATTTCCAATGACCGGCTGGAAGGTTGAGCGTTGGACGGCAGGCTCGGAAACCGTCAGTCGTTCACCCCGTCCCCTTTTCCGCGACATTACCCTGGAGGCGTTTGGAAGAAATGCGTCGTTCCGACAACAGATGCTTCCCGGAACCGACTTTTGGCGCTCGCAGTTGGATGCCGCCTGCGGTATTGACGTTTATGGAAACAACGGACTGGCGGTCGGCGATTTTGACGGCGATGGCTACGATGACCTCTACGTATGCGAGCCAGCAGGGCTTCCCAATCGTCTCTACCGCAATCGCGGCGATGGGACCTTCGAGGATGTCACCGACCAAGCCGGTGTCGGTGTTCTCGACAATACCGCCTGCGCCTTGTTTGCCGACTTTCTTAATCGCGGTCGTCAGGACCTTCTGGTGGTGCGGGCGGGTGGGCCGTTGCTCTTTCTGAATCAGGGCGACGGACGATTTGAGTTGAAGGCAGATGCTTTCAAATTCGCCCAAGCGCCCCAAGGAACGTTCACGGGCGCAGCCGCAGCCGATTATGACCGCGATGGTCGCCTGGATCTCTATTGTTGTATTTACAACTATTATCTCGGTCTCAGCCAATATAACTATCCGGTGCCTTACTATGACGCCGAAAACGGCCCGCCCAACTTTCTCTTTCACAACGAAGGGGACGGAACCTTCGCCGACTGGACCGCAGCCGCCGGCCTCAACCAAAACAAC
>JAKASC010000141.1 GCA_021828245.1 Acidobacteriota bacterium | reverse complement strand
GTTGTGGGTTTCGCCAATTATGGCCTCATCGCCTTCGCTCAGGCGCTCGTAGCCTACCTTGTCACTTTGACAGATTACGGGTTCAACTTCACGGCGACGCGCGATATTGCGCAGCACCGGGGTGACCCACGCAGCGTGTCCAAAATCTTTTTCTCCGTAATGTTCGCCAAGGCCTTATTGGTCCTCGTCTCGCTAGGGGTCCTGGTGGCGATTGTCCTTGCGGTTCCCAGGTTCAGCCGCGACTGGCCTCTTTATCTCTTCGCGTTCGGCAGCGTCCCCGGCAATGCCTTGTTCCCCGTGTGGTTCTTTCAGGGCATAGAGGAAATGAAGTACATCGCCGTGCTGGGCTTCGTGGATCGCCTCCTATTCACGCTGCTGCTGTTCGTCTTTATTCGGCACTCTTCGCAGTATCTCTACGTTCCGCTCGTCAATTCGGTAGGCGTCATCATCGCCGGCGCTGTCGGAGCCGTGATCGCCATCCGGCGGATCGGTGTTGGAATTATAATTCCGCGATTGGAGGAGGTCTGGGGGCAATTCAGGAAGGGATGGCACGTCTTCGTCTCCAATGCCGCGATCACCGGATATGGTTCCACGCGGATATTTGCGGTTGGCCTTTTCGCCGCGCCGGCGATCACCGGAGCTTACGCTCTTGCCGAGAGGCTGACCGGAGTGGCATACTCGTTTGGAATGGTTCCCTTGCAGCAAGCCATTTACCCTCGCCTGGCGGAGCTCTACGTCAGGAGCCGCACAAAAGCCTTCCAGGTGATGGCTGCGCTCCAAAGGCTCGTAACGATGGTCTGGACCGTTCTGGCGCTGGTTGCCTTTTGGGTGGCGCCCTTCGTGGTTCGCCTTATGGCGGGGACCGATTCCCCAACGGCGGTTCTGGCGTTCCGGCTCCTGCTGGTTGGCGTGGTCCTCGGAAATGCCAACATCCTGCGGCTACAGTTCCTCTTGGTCGCGGGATTGGACAAGACGTATTCTCGCATTGTTCTTGGCGAGTCGCTGGTGGGGATATTGCTCAGCTTTGGCGGGGCCTGCGCTTGGTCCTATCTCGGCCCGGCGGCCTCGGTCATCGCGGTCCAGGCGGTGGGGATTATCCTCGCGGTCGGGGTGGTGTGGAGGAATGCAGTGGCTGTCGGCGCGCGCGCAGCCGAGGACGCCGGAGCGTGATCAGCCCGGAAGAGGAGTGGGATACCTTGATACCCAGAACGTTGCATTACTGCTTCGGTTTGTCGCCCGACTTCGGCGGCAAGCCATGGAGCCTGGTCCATTACGTCTGCCTAAAGAGCGCTGTCGAGCGCATCAAGCCCACGGAGGTCTTTTTCTACTGTGAATATGAGCCTTCGGGCCCGTGGTGGGAGCTAACCCGCCCCATGGTCACCCTCAAGAAGATCGAGGCGCCTCGGGAAATCTTTGGCAACCCGATCTTACATCCGGCCCACCGGGCGGATGTCGTCCGCCTGGAGACGCTGATTGCCTTTGGAGGAATCTACCTGGACGCCGACGTCTTCGTTCATGCCAGCTTTGACCCCTTGTTGGGCCACTCCGTGGTCATGGGGGAGCAGTACACTTACGGAAACTTCGACGGCCTTTGCAACGCTGTCATCCTTGGTGAAAAGGACGCGCCCTTCCTCAAAAGGTGGTACGCTGAATATCGCTCCTTCCGCTCCAAAGGGCGCGATGAATTCTGGGGCGAGCACCCCGTGCTGGTTCCCGGACGACTGGCCCGGCAGTTCCCCGCTGAGATCAAGGTATTGCCACACACTGCGTTCTTCTGGCCGACCTATAGCAGGGCAGACCAGGCAAAAATGTTTCGCTCCCGCGAGCCGATTGATCTTCAGGGCGCCTACGCCACGCACTTGTGGGAGCAGGCGGCGTGGGAACGTTATCTCGACCAATTGACGCCGCGCCGGGTCCGGGCCGTTGACTGCAACTTCCATTACTGGGCGCGGCCCATGGTCGCCGGCCTGCCTGACGACTATGCTGCTCCGACCGTCGCCGAGCGGGCGGCCCGGGCAGCGCGCTTGGCGCGGTGGCTCGGAAGGCGGGCGGTGGGGCGGTTTTCAAGGGAATGCCAGGCACTTCTGAGGGCTGGCTAGGAAGGACCACGTAACCTACACCACGCGCTCGCTAGCGGGGTGAGGCGGGGGTCAGAAGACATGCCTTTTACTAGACGAGCTCGCTCCTCGGCGCTCAAGGCCAAAAATCTGGCCTTGGGTGCCAACGCCGCCTCGCTCCGGCTTCTGCTAAGACCGAGGAAGATGGTGGACTACGCCACCCAATCACTCTTCCTCCTCAACACCGTGGACGGGCCGCCCGGAATTCCGGTCAAGAGTGTCTTTGAAGTCCTTCCCTGCGAGAGCGTAGAGGAAGTCAAGATCGCGAGCCTGCAGGGGGACAAGGACTACTACTTCTTCACACAGGGTGGTCCGTTTCTCGCCGACCTCCTGAGCCTTTGCTTAATCTGCCGCATCATCCGGGCGACAACTATTTTCGAGATCGGCACATGCTACGGGTACACCGCCCTGCACTTCGCTTTGAATTCCCCCCCAAGTGCAAAGGTTTACACCCTCGACCTGCCCATCGGCGCGCCCCCCCAGCACAAGCTAAAGACCTCGGTGGTAGATGAGGGGACGGTCGCCTCTCGCGAGCCCCGCGCCGCGGGAGGAAAGTACCTGTGCTTTGAGGGCATGGAAGCAGCCTCAAAGATTAATTGTCTTTACGGAGACAGCGCCGCCTTCGATTACTCACCTTTCCATGCAAAGGTGGACTTCTTCTTTATCGATGGCGCACATTCGTATGATTACGCCCGTTCCGACACCCTGAACGCTTTGAAGTGCTGCCATCCCGGTAGCGTGATTGCCTGGCACGATTTCGGACGTGCGGAGGTCAACGGTGTTACGCGCTGGCTTGAGGAGCTTTCCGAGGAGCGCGAGATCTACCGGATTCCGGGCGGCAGCTTGGCATTTTCGGTCGTCTGAACATATGGGATTTACTCGATGTCCGAAACCACCCCGGTAGCGAACCTGAACGCGGGACTGGCGGTGGAAGACCTGTTCAGGCCCATCAGCCTTCCACCGCTTCCGGAGCGGCAAGCGGGGGCCGCGACTGGTTAGCGATTCGCAACCTGGTTCAGGACGAACGCATTCCTTCCGAGGCGCGCGCTCACGCCGAGCAGGTCCTCTCGGCGCGCTTGAAGTCCGTGCTGGTGGCTTATGGGCTGGGCTCGCTGGCGCGGAGGAACCCCGATGACACCTTCAAGGTGGCGGAGGTTTTGGGCAATCATTACGGCTTGCGCGGTCGGGCGCGGCTGTTGCGTGCCGCGGCTTCTACCTGCCGATTCTTTCCGCCGGCGAGTTATCCAGTGGCCGCCATACGTAAGCTGCGGAATTCTCTTAGGGACGCCGCCTGGCGGCCGTCTCGCAGGCAATTGCAACAGGAATACGGCGACTACGTCCGGTACCTGGACTTATGAACGTACGCGCATTAAGCTTGATGTGCCCGCAGCGCAATAAAATTGTTGACAAGGAGGACTCTTCGCTTTGAAGAAAGCATTGATTACAGGGATTTCCGGTCAGGACGGCAGCTACTTGGCGGAGTATCTATTGGGGTTGGGTTACGAGGTTTGGGGGCTGGTGCGGCGCGAGCCGGCCTCGATTCGCTGGCTGGAGCCGGTCAGGCAGCGCGTCGAGTTTGTTTACGGCGACATGCGCGACGCCGAATCGCTCGGCGTGGCGTTCCAAAAAGCCTGGCCCGATGAAGTTTACAATTTGGCGGGGCAGGTGTTTGTGCCCACCAGTTGGGAGTTTCCGTCCGAGACCTTTGATATCAACGTCGGCGGCGTGGCGCGCCTATTGCAAATCATCGAGCGCACCAAGCCGGACACACGCTTCTATCAGGCCTCTTCCTCCGAAATGGTGGGCAACTTCGACGGCGCCATGGACGAGCGGGTTCCGCTGCGGCCAACCTCGCCCTACGGCGTCTCGAAGCTGGCCGCGCATCGCCTGGTGGAGGTTTACCGCGCCCGCAAGGTCTTCGCGGTAGGTGGCATCTTGTTCAACCACGAATCGCCGCGGCGCGGGCCGGAAATGGTCACGCGCAAAATCACTCGCGCGGCGGCGACTTGGGTGGCGGGCGATCATACGCCGCTTCGGCTGGGCAACTTGGACGCGCGGCGAGATTGGGGCTTTGCCGGCGATTACGTTCGCGCCATGCACGCCATGTTGCAGGCCGCTGCGCCAAATGATTACGTTATCGGAACGGGAGTTTCGCACAGCGTGCGGGATTTTCTCCAGGAGGTCATCACCAGCCTGCATGAGCTCGGGCTTCGTGATCGCGCGCCTCGCTCAATCGAAGAGTGGGTGCAAGTGGACCCTCGGTTCCTCCGCACCGGGGAAATTCACGATTTGCGCGCCGACCCTAGCCGCGCAAAAAAAGAATTGAGCTGGCATCCCACCGTCAATTTTAAGGAGCTGGTGCGGATGATGGTCAAGGCCGACTTGGAAGTTGTCACCGAACCCGTCACAAGGCCGTAGCTCGGCGGTCATCCCAGGCCGGGCTCTCTGAGGCTCGGTGAACGCTGAAGAGCGCCGCGCGCTACGCCCGCGGAGCCTATGCAGAGAGGGCATCAAACCCCTGGCAGGAGGGGCCCTTGCCGGCTGCACACCGAACCACTCACTTTCTGCGAGCCCTTGCGGAAACAAGGGGCAAAGCACTTTCGCCTTCTGCTGGAAAGGTTGACCGGAGCCTAGTCGCGGCCTTTCGGTTTTTCAGATGGGGTCGCTAAGTCGAGAGGCTCGGAGCACCGCCGGGGCGCTCTCGGTTTGCACGCCCGATCAACTGCAAAATCAGAATCGCCGCCCGAGGAAGATGGAAGGGGTCTTTAACCGGCAAAGCGAACACCTCGGTGGTCGGCAGGCCCTGGCGAGTGAGGCGCTGCCTCCATTCGCCGACGGCCGGCATGGGGAAGTGGGCAAAGGCCCATTCTTCAACCTTGTCATACCATTCCGCACACCACTGCTTGCCAGTCAGGTGATGCGCCAGGATTAGGGCATAAAGCGCCTCGGTGTGCGGCCACCAGGACTTCTTTTCCGCGTGGGGCAAGAAAGGCGGATGTCCCTCGGCGTCAATTCCCAGAAAAATCCCGCCATACTCCGGGTCCCAGCCTCGTTCCAGGTGCCAGCGGATGACCTCGGCGGCGCGCTCGGCAAGGGCCTTGTCGCCCCGCCGCCAGGCCCGGTGCAGCACAAACCACATTGATTCGATGGCATGGCCGGGCATGACCCACGTGCCAGCGGGCGGAGGCAGTTCTTCATACCGGTCGGTAAGAAACTCCAGCAGCAGCTTGCGCTTTGGCCGCACGAAATGGTTCATGACGCGCGCCGCATAGCCGTCGGCCAAGGCTTCCAGCTCGCTGTCGGCGGTGGTCTCGGCCAACTCGCCCGTTGTTTCCGTCATAATCATCGGAACCGCGTGGTTTTTCCATCCCTTCAGCAACGGGTAGGGCGCCGTCTCGGAGAAGTCCGGCTCTTCGATCCGGCGCCGAACTCGCTCGAAGGTTGCGCGCGCGATCGAGAGGATCTGCGGATCTGGAACGGCGCGATAGAATTCGCTGAGGCCGTAAATCGCGAAGCAATCGGTGTAGATGCTCACAGCGCCTTCAATCACCCTGCCCTGGCGGTCCGTGTGATAAACCCAACGACCTTGATCATCCCGTCCGTGAGCCAGCAGAAAGCGAACCGAGTTCTCCGCCACCTTTAGAAATTCCGGCCGTCTCTCCACGCGGTTGTAGAGGGCGGAAAAGGTCCAAACCGACCGTGCCTGCGACCACATAAATTTGTCGCCGCTGATGGGCGAGCCATCTTCCGCCATGCACGACAGCACGCCACCATATTCCCAGTCTATCCCGCGGCTCATCCAAAAGGGGACGACCCCTTCGAGCAAGAGCCGAGAGAATCGTTCACGGATTTGGTGGTAGTTCAAGCTTTAGGCTCCGACGCGCCCTGCGGCCGCGTCAAGTTCGCTCGGTTACCAGCGGGAGGTAACGCCGGGAGAGAGAATATCCGCCAACGCGTAGCCGGTCAGGCTGGTGACCGTGTTAAAGGCATTGATCCGGACCTTGGTGTTCGCCCGGGCGCCATCGTTCAGCAAGCCAAACGATCTGCCGTTCTGCGGACTGACAATGAAGGCATCAAATCGCCGGACAGCCTGGGCAACCCGCGGGTCACGCTTGACATGCTCATAGTCCCAGATGAGGTAGTTAATGATGCCGGGACTGCGCGTTCGATCCCAACTGGTTCGTCCGAGTTTCGACCACGTGCCGTTGGGAAGCTGGGTGCGGAGCAGGAATTCTATGTTGGGCTGGACGGCCTTTTCAATCCAAGCTTGCCAAGCGGGGTTGGCGCAATGAAGGTCAAAAGATAAAA
>JAKASC010000140.1 GCA_021828245.1 Acidobacteriota bacterium | reverse complement strand
CAGACGGTGCTCTTCCGATCTGGCGATACGATGGTCCCTGTGCCTCGGTACACCTGCGTCGCCGGTATTCCGGTGACGGAGTTGCTACCGCAAGAGAAGCTCGATGCCATCATCCAGCGCACGCGCAACGGCGGAGCGGAAATCGTCAATTATTTGAAGAGCGGAAGCGCCTATTACGCGCCCTCTGCCGCTGTGGTGGAGATGGTGGACGCCATCTTCAACGACCGCAAGAAAATCCTACCCTGCACGGTCTATCTCGAGGGCGAGTACGGGATTCGCGGGCTTTTCGTCGGCGTTTTGGTGAAGCTCGGCGCGCGCGGCATGGAGCAGGTCTTCGAGATCAAGCTCACGCCCGAAGAGAATGCCGCGTTGCAAAAATCCGCCGCTGCCGTCAAGGAATTGGTCCAAGTAATTGGCGTGTAATCCCGTCAGGCGGGACAACCTCGCCGCAACCCAGGCCTCGGATTCTTATGAGCGCGCCGCGCGCCATGCTTTTCCGCGGAATCAAAGACGCTCAATGCGGACACGGTGAATGACGACCGGGGTTCTGGGCCGGTCTTGGCGGTCGCGGGGGACGAGGGCAATTTGATTGACCACGTGCTCACCCTCGACCACCTGGCCGAAGATCGTGTGGTGGTCATTGAGCCAAGGCGTTGGCGCCACGGTAATAAAAAACTGGCTGCCGTTGGTGTTCGGACCTGCGTTGGCCATAGCCAAACGACCCGCGCGGTCAAAACGAAGCTCCGAGGCGAACTCGTCTTCGAACTGATAGCCCGGCCCTCCCCGCCCGTTACCCAGCGGGCAGCCGCCTTGAATCATAAAATCCGGGATGACACGGTGGAAGGTCAGGCCGTCGTAAAACGGCTGAGCGACAATTTGCCGGCTTGAGGGATCGGTAAATTCCTTCGTGCCTGTGGCGAGGCCGACGAAGTTTTCAACGGTTTTGGGAGCCTGGTCGTGAAAAAGCTGGCAGACGAAGGTTCCCTCAGAGGTTTCAAATCGCGCATAAAGCCCGGGTGGTCGCTCACTCATGTTGACTCCTGTTGACGCTAAGTCTCTTTTCGCGTGGACTTGAGGCGCCTCAATGGTTCCCCTGCACCGCTCGGCCTGCGCGTCGCCGGGAAGTGGCGCCCTGGTCGGTTGAAGGTTCGGACGGGGTAAAGATGGAAGCTGTCTCGATGCTATCCAGCTTAGGAAAATCCTTTCTTAGATACGCGGCCCCCTGCATCATAATTTGATTCTGGTCGGGGCCGTGACCTGTCGGCGGCCCGTCGCCATAGCCGCTATAGATTTTCTCCACCACGTTCATTCCTTGCACGACTTGGCCAAAGGGGGCGAAGCCCATAGCGTCCAGATTTGAATTGTTGGCCAGGTTGATGAAGACCTGGGTTGTCCGAGTGTTCGGCCCGGCCGCCGCGAAGGCCAACGTGCCCGCCAAATTGCTGTGGCGTACCGGGTCATCCTGAATCATGGCCTGACTCCAAATTTGAGAAAGCCTCGGATTGGGACTCAAACCGAATTGGATGACAAAGCCGGGCACCACGCGGAAAAAACTCGCGTCGTTGTAGTAGCCAAACTTGACCAGGTTATAGAAGCGGTCCGCGCCGAGAGGCGCCCAATCGCGGTGAACAGCAACGACGAAGCTGCCCTTGGTGGTGTTGAATTTAACTTGATAGGTTGGCGGTGCCGTAAGCTGGAGCGAGGCTGGACGATAGAGCGAGGGTGGGCCCGCACTCTGGCTCGCACTCTCTCCGGGGCGCTTGACGGCCGCTTTCCGGCAGCCTCCGAAGACGAGCGTGAGCGTCCCCACGGCCAGCAGTGCCGCCCGCGTGCCGTGTTTTCTGGGTGCTTGCTGTCGCATCATGAACTCGTTGCTTCCCTCGCTGACAGGAAGTGCACTCACTCTGCGCATATGGGCACAGTCATTGATTATCGGAAGCGCATATCAACTTTGTCAAACCGTTTCTGTGTTCCTCCAGGGTCGCTCAGGGAAGCGACGAGATCTTGACCGAGCGGAGCGGCGCCGACCAAGTCTCGATGTGCCCCCCTTGTCTCGCTGGGCGCAATGTGGCAACCTTGTAAGATGGAGAGCGGAATCATCGGCGCTCCAATGAAAAGGCACGCTTTCAGGTTGGGGTCCGAGCGGAGCACCCGAGGTTTTCCGTAGTCCGGACGAAACGACCTAGCCCTTATGGCCTCTTGATGGCCCCGAGACCTCACTCGACGGCGTTGCGGCGACGGCTCGCAAATCCCGCTGCTGCCAACCCTAGAAGAGAAACTTGAAGACCCTGCCCGGCTTAAGCTAACGAGCCGATAATGCGATGGAGAGCGAATCTCAGAGCGTAGCGACGGCACCTCCGCCCAGCGTGTCCACGTCGCCGAGCCCTTCTCCACGCCCAAGGCGGCGCCGTGTTTTGTGGGCGGGCGCGGCGGCGCTGAGTGTGGCTGCGGCGGCGGGTCTGTGGCGGGCGCGCACGGCGGCTCGGGCCCCAGTCGGCGCGCCCACGCGAACGGCCAAGGCAGAGGTCGGAACCTTCACCGACGTCCTCCGACTCAGCGGCTCGACGCAGGCGGTAGAAGCTTATCCCATTGTCGCGCCGCGACTGGCCGGAGAGCCGGGTTCGGCTCTGACGATAGTCCGGCTCCAAACCAATGGGGCGCGCGTGAAGCGGGGCGAATTGTTGGTGGAATTCGATCGGCAGAATGAAATTAAGAGTTACTTGGCCAATCGAGCCACCTACCTGGACCTCCTACATCAGATTGCGGAGCAAAAAGCCGCTGCCGCCGCTGCTCTGGCGCAGGATGAGACCAATATCCAGACGGCCAAGGATCAGCTTCGGACCGCCCAACTTGAGATGCAAAGGCTTGAAATTTTGCCGCGTATTCAACAGGAGATCACGCGCGAGCAGTTGGCGGAGGCGCGGGCGACGTTGAAAGAACTCCGGCAGACTTACGCTTGGAGGCGGCAGGCGGCTGCGGCAGGACTGCGAGACCTCGAAATTCAAGCTCAGCAGGCGCGGGCCAATATGCTCCACTCCAAACACAACGAGGAGCGGATGGCGATTGCCTCGCCGATATCCGGCGTCGTGGTTCTCCAAAGCATTTGGAAACAAGGTCGCCTGGCACAGGTGGAAGAGGGCGACCAGGTGTACCCCGGAACCGGCTTCATGCAAGTGGTCAACCCGGCAGCGATGGAGGTTCTGGCCAACGTCAATCAAATGGATGTTCTGCGCCTGCATTTGGGTCAACCGGCGCGGGTGCGATTGGACGCTTATCCGAAGCTCATTTTTCCGGCAACGCTCACCCAACTGAGTCCCGTCGGCGCCCGCGGGCAATTTTCGAGCACGGTGCGAACGTTTCGGGCCATTTTTTCCATCCGAGGACAGAACTCGAAGCTGATGCCGGATCTCTCGGCTGCCGTGGACGTCCGGCTGGAACGGCAGAAAAACGTTCTTCTGATACCACGCGAGTGCGTGTTTGAACGGGACGGACGAAGTTATGTCCGGGTACGCTCGGCTGTAGGATTTCAGCAACGCGCAATCCTACTAGGTCCGGAAAATCCCTTGGTGGCGGTGGTGAAATCCGGACTTCGAGCAGGTGAGGTGGTGGCTCGGCCATGAAGTCGGACGATTCAATGAGGGGCGGCGAACGGCACAGCCCGTGGAGATTGTGGGCTGCGGCTGGCGCGGTCGGCGTTGCGCTGGTGGCGCTGATGAGCGGAACTCGCACGGCGCGCCCTGCCGCCGCGATTCCTACGGCGGTCGTGAGGCAAGGCGTTTTTCGCGACCAACTCCCGCTGCGCGGTGAACTCAAGGCAAACCGTTCCATTATCTTGTCGGCGCCGATGGGCGCGGGCCAGCTTCAAGTTATTAACCTCATTCCGGACGGAACCAACGTCCGTCCGGGAACGGTCATCGTGCAGTTTGATTCCAGCCAACTTAAGGAGCAATTGGCCGAAGACGAATCAACGCTGGCCACGGCGGAAGCCGAGATTCGGCAGGCCGAGGCGCAGGGAAGATTGACGGAACAGCAGGACGTGACCGCCGTCAAGACCGCCGAGTACACACTGGAGGCGGCCAAGCTGGACGCCAGTAAACAAGCCATTCTCTCCAAAATTGACGGTGAGGAGGCCCTGCTGAAGGTCGCCGATGACAAGTTGGCGCTGCGGCAGGCTAAAGAGAAATTGAAAATGGACCGCGCTTCGGACGCCGCGGCGGTTGTTGACCAGAAGCAAAAACGTGCCGAAGCCGCCTTCAATGTGCGGCGCGACGAGGAGGCGCTCGCCAAAATGACCCTGCGCGCCCCCATCGCCGGCAGCGTGACCATTCTCAGCCACTGGACACCCAACGGTCGGCAGACCTTTCGGCCCGGCGACCAGGCTTGGCCGGGGGCCGCCATTGCCGAACTGCCGGATCTTTCCACGCTTTACTTTAGCGCGCGGGCCGATGAAATTGACCGGAGCCGGCTGAAGGTGGGGCAACCGGCCGTGGTGACGGTCGCGGCTACGCCGGGGCGACAATTCAAAGGCAGCGTGCAAATGATTAGCACGCTGGCCAGCGTGGATTTTTCCGCCCCGTGGCCCTTTCCTCGAGATTTCGAGGTGGCGATTCACCTGACGGGCCAATCGCTCGTCAAGTTGCGGCCGGGAATGAGCGCCACAGCCCGTGTCACCCTGCAAACCGTGCCCCATGCTATTTTGGTCCCGGCCCAAGCGGTGTTTGAGAAGAACCGTGGCACAGTGGCTTATGTAGAGCAAGGCGGCAAGTTCCGGGCACAGCCCGTCAAGGTGGGTGAGCGGGGAAATGGCGTCCTGGTTGTGACCCAAGGATTAAAGCCGGGCGAGCGAGTGGCGCTTAAAGACCCGACGCGGGGAGAGTAGCGCGATGCGATGGCAGAAAGCATGGGTGTTGTCGGCGCTCCTCATTGTGGGAATCGTTTGGTGGGTCAAGCGCGGAACTGCCGGGCTGAAGGAGGCGGCGGACCCGATTCCCACGGCACGGGTCCGGGAAGGCACGGTTCGTCTGAATGTGCATACCACGGGTGAACTCGAAACCGGCCAAATCGCCACGCTGGTAGCGCCACCTGTCGGTGGAGGAACGCTGCAAATTGTTCGCTTGGATCCAACCGGAACGGTGGTTCGCCAAGGAGACATTGTGCTCCAATTTGACCCCAGCGAGCAGGAATACAATGTCGAAAACAATCAATCCACCCTGGAGGAAGCGGAGCAGGAAATTGCCCAAGCCAAGGCGCAGGCGGCCGTGCAGAATTCGGACGACCGCTTGGCGCTGCTGAAGGGTCAGTTTGCGGTGCGGCAGGCCGAGCTTCAGGTACAGGAAAATCCTATCCTGGCGGCAATTGACGCCAAGAAGAACCTATTGGCGCTGGCGGAGGCCAAGCGCTCGCTGGCTGAACTTCAGCAGGATATCCAGTCTCATGCCGCGTCCAATCAGGCGGCGCTTGAGTTGGCGGAAACCAAGTATGCCAAAGCCCGTGTGGAGATGGAGCGGGCGGAGCGAAATATTCACAACATGACTCTGCGAGCACCCATCGCGGGCGTGGTCAAGGTAGAAGAGAATCGCATGGCGGCCGGCGGAGTCTTCTTTAACGGCATGACACTGCCTGAGTTCCGCGCTGGCGACCAGGCGCAGCCCGGAACGCCCATTGTTCAAATTCTTGACCTGAGCCACATGACCATCGCCACGCATATCCCGGAAAGGGACCGGCCGTTAGTGAGCGTGAACGAGCCAGTAAAGATTCTTGTGGACGCGATGCCGGGCGTAATTCTGCGGGGCCACATCGAGACGATCTCCGGCATGGCGTTGCGACCGCTGTTCTCCCCCAATCCCAACCGAAGATTTGATGTGACGGTGGCGCTAGATCGGCCAGACCCAAGCCTTCATCCGGGTTTTTCCGCTCACCTCATCCTGGAAGGGCGGCGGCTTGGTGGGGCACTGTACATTCCGCGCGTGGCGGTTTTTGGAGAGCCGGGCAAGCCTTATGTCTATGTCGGGCGGGGCGGGAAATTTGAGCGGCAGACGGTAAGCGTGCTGGAGGAAACCTCTACCTGGGCGGTGATTGAAGGGCTGCAAAAAGGCGAGGCGGTGGCATTGGTCAGCCCGCGCGGGAGAGGTCATTTGGCCGGCGGAGGGGCATCGGGGCCCTCGGTTGCCGGCGGAGGCGCAACGCCATGAGAGGCGCGCCTGCGAGCGACCAAGCGCTGGCCATCGAGCGACCCCACTGGGCGCAGGTCGGACCCGACCTCGCGTTGGGGCTTGAAAACCTGCGGATTCATAAGCTGCGCTCGATGCTCACCATGTTGGGAATGATTTTTGGCGTGGCGGCGGTGGTGGCGATGCTTTCGATTGGAGCTGGAGCGCAGCAGAAAGTGATGGCATTTATCCAGCAATTGGGCGTGCGCAACCTGATTGTCCAAGCGAAAGAAGCGAGC
>JAKASC010000139.1 GCA_021828245.1 Acidobacteriota bacterium | reverse complement strand
ATCTATCACCGCCTCCGCGCCGCTGAGCCGCATTCCGCTTTACGTGCGCGCCGGCTCCGTGCTTCCGCTCGGGCCGGAGATTCAGTACGCGGGCCAAAAGCCCGCCAATCCCATCGAGTTGCGCGTTTATCCTGGCGCGGACGGCCGCTTCACCCTCTATGAGGACGAGGGCGACAATTACGATTACGAAAAAGGCGTTTACGCCACCATCCCCTTTCATTGGGACGACGCTCGACAAACCTTGACCATCGGCGCGCGCCACGGCAAGTTTCCTGGCATGTTGCCGACCCGCACCTTTGACGTGGTCTTTGTTGCCCCGGGCCATGGCGTGGGCGTCGCGCCCACCGCGCAACCCGATAAAGTCGTTCACTATTCCGGGAAACCCATCACCGTCACGCGCTAGCACCGCCCTCGCCCGGCACGCCGGCGGGAACTTATACCTTGACGATGACGGGCACGTCGGAAAATCTCACGCGCTCCATTACACTCAGCCTGGCCGTGCAGAAAATGTGAGGCAGCCGGTCGCACGCAGTTTTCCGACCGTATTGCGGCGTGACTGGGCGCGGATTGGGGGCTTGCCTAATTGGCTTCTTTTTTTCGCCTCAAGACCGAGGCCGGAGGCAGCGGAGAAAAGGTCGCAGTTGGTTCAACACTCGTCTTGGCCCGAGCGTGCGAGGCTGCGATTAGCGGTTGAGCCAAGGTGCGATAGGAATTTGGTCAGGGTGGGCGGGTTTGTACGGCCAAGTGATCTTGCGCCCGCTAGCGGCCGATTCGTAAGCGGCGTAAATGATTTCGAGCGTAGCGCGGCCGTCGTCGCCGGTTTCGATGGGTTTTTCCTTATTGAGAATGCAGCGGATGAAGTGGCGCATTTCGTGCGGGAAGCCGTAAAGGTGAGCTTCCTCGAAGACGGCGAAGGTCCAACCTTTGGTTTCACCCGCCTTCTCGACGGCATAGCCGTAACCCTCGGTGCTGTAGGTTTCCATGGAGCTGCCGTGGAGCAGATCGCACAGGACGACGCCGCCCGTGCCGTAAAGCTCAATGCGATCGTCCATGCCGCCGTGCTTGGCCCAACTGTCTTCAATGACGGCAATGCCGCCTCCCTCCCATTCGAGGATGACCACGGAATTATCCTCGCCTTGAGTCCGTTGCGTGTGCAGGACGCGCTGGCAGTGGGCATAGACGCTTTTCGGTTGGGGCTTGCCGTACATCCAACGCGCCCACTCGATGCCGTGACATCCCATGTCCATCAGCGCGCCACCACCCGAACGGCGAACATCGTAGAACCAGTCGGAGTGCGGGCCGGAATGCTTTTCCCCTTGCTTCACCATGTAGAGCTTGCCAATGGCGCCTTCCTCGACCAAGGTTTTGGCGCGAACGTACTTGGGCGAAAAGACGATGGTCTCGGCATACAACAACTGAATGTGATGCTTGCGGGCGGCGTCCACCATGACATCGGCATCGGCCAGCGTGTGAGCCAGCGGCTTTTCAATAATCACGTGCTTGCCGGCTTCCGCCGCCGCCACTACTACGGCGCGATGCAAGTCGTTCGGAACACCAACGACCACGGCATCCACTTCCTTTGAATCGAGCAGCTCGCGGACATCGGTGAAGACGCGAGGAATCTTCCATCGGGTCGCGAAGGCCTCCGCGTGAGCGCGGTGGGACGAGCAGACGGCGACGACGCGCGCTTCGGGCACCTCCTGCAGGGCCTCGGCGTGAAGATTGGAGGAGAACGCTGAGCCGATAATTCCTACTCGAACCTGATCCATGAACTTTTCCTCTCGACGATGACAGATGAGCGAGACAGTTGTGAATGCCATGCCGCCCGTCTCGTCCTCGCTCAATCACCGATGACGCGCGGCACGCCGACTACTTTTTCTTGGCTGAGCTTTTAGCGGGCTTGGCGCCGAGGGAGCGGATGTAATCGAGAACTGCGTGCATCTCCGCCGGGCTAAGTTTGCCTTTGAAGGACAGCATGGCCGTCCCTTTGACGCCGTTTTCGAGAGCCTCCAGGCGCTCCTTTTCGGGGTGAGCAGCCTGCCATTTGGGATCGGTGAAGTTGGGCGTGTGAATGGCCGCATAGCCTTTGCCGTCCATGCCGTGGCACATGGCGCATTTTTCATGGAAGATGGCCTCGCCGTTGGGCTTGGCACCCGCTCCAAAAGAAAGCGCGGCCAACGCCGCCAACGCGAGGAATGCAAAAATCACCTTGAGACCTTTTGAGTTCATGGAAACCTCAGCTTTGATGTTCGGAGTGTGTACAAGCGCCGGGGAACTCGTTGTGATATTCGTCCCCCACGTAATGCAAGTCCTGCTCCAGGCCGATTTCGGAGGTGTAGTAACCGAAAATGGTCATGTCTTTT
Organism: Acidobacteriota bacterium; assembly: GCA_021828245.1. Lineage (GTDB taxonomy): Bacteria > Acidobacteriota > Terriglobia > UBA7540 > UBA7540 > JAKCCV01. The sequence goes on along the minus strand of JAKASC010000139.1, from coordinate 4,110 downwards.
AGGTTTTGGAAAAAGCGAATGCCGATAGCGTCTTCGGGATTTTGGCCGTCCGGGTCGGCGAGCGGACGCAGAATGTTCGTCTGCTCGTCGGTGGTGAGATCGGTAAAGGGCTTGCGGTGGAGTTGAAGGCTCCGACCGTCCAACCAACTCAAGCCTTCCAAAAACTCTCGCTGCTTGTCGGCGTCTTCATCATTCATCCAAAGATCAATGAAGCGGTTCACCTGAGCGGCCTTGGCGCCGGGGGAATCGGTTGTCGGGATAATCAACTCGGTCAGCGTCTCCACCATCTGGTTCTGATGGTCGTCGAAGAATTTGGGTTTCCAGTTCGGGCCGTGAATCGGATGGCTGGCGCCGACGGGATTCGGTGGGGCCTCAGCGTTCAGAGGCGCAACGTGGGACTGAATCACCGGCAGGCCCACCGCAGCTCCGGCGCCGACGGCCATGGTTTTGAGCGCGGCGCGACGGGTCGGCTGAGGCCGTTGGTCGGGTTGAGTCTTCATCGCCGTTGGTTTGTGGGCACCACCCTGGAAAGCGTCATACTAATCATTCCCACGCAGGAAATCAAGCAAACAAATCTGCGCCCGCGTCGTCGGCGACTGTGCGCCCGCGCGGGGTCGCGGTGGGCTGGAAATTCATCGAGCCGAGCGCACGTGGCCGCGATATAATAGGAAAGGCATTCCGATTCCGGTTGAGGATCCGTCATGGATTTGAGCGAAAGTCGTCACGACAAGAACTTTGTCATCTCGACGGTGGATCACGTGTTCAACTGGGCGCGGAAATCGGCGCTCTGGCCGCTGACGTTTGGCCTGGCGTGCTGCGCCATTGAGATGATTGCCTCGACCACTTCGCGCTTTGACATGGCGCGATTTGGAGCGGAAGTGTTCCGCCCAAGCCCTCGGCAGGCGGACTTGATGATTGTTGCCGGCACCGTGACGCTGAAAATGGCTCCAGTGCTGAAGCGCATTTGGGAGCAGATGCCCGAGCCGAAGTGGTGCATTTCCATGGGCGCCTGCTCGAGCGTCGGGGGACCGTTCAATACTTACGCGGTTTTGCAGGGCGTGGACAAGATCGTTCCGGTTGACGTCTATGTGGTGGGCTGCCCGCCCCGCCCGGAAAATCTGTTTTACGGCTTGCTCAAGCTCCAAGAGAAGATTGACCGGATGAGCGTGGACCCTCGCTTTAAGCGGCCGACGGACGTCCGCCTGGATGAATCCATGCTCGAAGAGTTCAAACGATCGGTTCGAATCGGCAAGACGGGAACACCGGAACTGGTTCGGATTGGGTAGCCTTTAACTTTTGACAGCCGGAAGGAACGGAAGCGGCCGCGACGTGTCGGACGGCACGGGCCAAGTGGGCGTGGAGGAGCAAAGGTGGCTGAATTTGTAACGGTGGCGAAGCTTAGCGAATTAACCGTTGGAACCGCCAAGACGGTTGAGGTAAACGGGAAGGAGATTGCCCTCTATAACGTGGACGGCAAGATTTACGCTACCGATAACACCTGCCTCCACCAGGGCGGACCGCTCGGTGAAGGGACGCTGCAAGGCTACGTCATCACCTGCCCCTGGCATATGTGGGAATATGACGTCCGCACGGGAGAGAATCTGGATGACAAAACGTTGAAACTCGTCACCTACCCCGTGCAAGTGGAGGGCGATGAGATTAAGGTGGCCGTGTAATCCCGAGGCCCTGCCGGAAATTCCTCGAACGAGCTGTCCCTTCCCTCGCCAACATGCCTGAACTTCCTGAAGTTGAAACGGTGGCGCGCGGCTTGCGCGAGCGCGCGCTGGGGCGCTCCATCACGCGCGTTGAAGTGCTTCACCCGGGGGTTCTGTTGACTCCGCCGGCGGTTTTTGAAGAACAAATCTGTGGTCGGCGCATTTGCTCGATTGAGCGGAAGGGAAAGGTCTTGGCGCTGGGGCTTGAGCGCCGCGACGGCGACCCCCTCTTTTTGATGTTGAGGCTCGGCATGACGGGTCAGGTCACCGTCCGCGATCGTGCGGAGCCGCTTGAAGCCCACACCCACGTTCGGCTGGGGCTTGATGGCGCCGACAAGGAAATTCGCTTCCGAGACGCCCGGCGCTTCGGCCGACTCCGCCTCTGCACGCGCGCCGAACTGGACGCGGTGCTCGCCAAGCTGGGACCGGATGCGGAACAGATTGCGCCGGAAGCATTTTGGCGCGCCGCCCAAGGCCGCCGCGGAGCCATCAAAAGCTGGCTCCTCAATCAACGATGGCTGGCCGGCGTGGGCAATATTTATGCGGATGAGGCATTGTACGCGGCGCGAATTCATCCGCTCGCACGGCCGGGCCGGCTCTCGCGCCAAAGCCTTTTGCGGCTCCATCAGGCAATCCAAAAGGTGCTGCGGCATGCCGTGGAACTCCAAGGCACAAGTTTCCGCGACTACCTTGATATCGAAGGCCAGCCTGGGAGTTATCAGCGACGGCTCGAGGTTTACGGGCGCGAGGGGAAGCCCTGCCGCCGCTGTCACCGAGCGATTCGCCGTCTGACGGTAGCCGGACGAAGCAGCCATTACTGCCCGCGCTGCCAGCCGCGTCCTCGCCACCACGCTCAACCGACCCAGCCTCGCCGCGCCGCCTAAATGCGCGGGCGGGACACGGGCTCAGAGGGAGATTCGGCTGGCGGGCCTGCCGGCCTGTCGCGTTGTAAGCCGACGCCCAACACTCCTCCGGCATATCTGTTATAATTCGCCCGCGCGCGAGCTGGGTGACGATAGGGAATTTTAGCGAGCCCTCGCGCTACGGGTTGGTTGGAACGCTGTCTGATGCTTTTCAAAACCTTCAGCGCCGCGACGTACGGAATTGATGCTTACCTGGTTGAGGTGGAAGTGGACGTCTCAGCGGGCAACGGCATTTTTACCACAGTCGGTCTGCCGGACGCTGCAGTGCGCGAGAGTCGCGAGCGCATTAGGTCCGCTATTAAAAATTGCGGCCTCGACTTTCCTTTTCAGAACATCACCGTCAATCTGGCCCCCGCGGACGTTAAGAAGGAAGGTTCCGGTTTTGACCTGCCCATTGCGCTCGGCATCCTGGGGACAACCGGGGTGGTTCTAAAAAACGAACTCAAGCAGCATCTATTTTTGGGCGAGCTTTCGCTGGACGGCGGCTTGCGACCCATCAAGGGGGCGCTCTCGATTGCGGGGATGGCGCGGCATAAAGGGATTCGTCGCCTGGTGGTGCCGGCGGAGAACGCTCCCGAAGCGGCTGTAGTGCAGGGGGTGGAGGTTTACGGCCTGCGGACGCTGCCGGAGGTTCTCGATTTTGTCAACGAGACGCGCGGCTTTGCTCCCGTTCAGGTGAACGCCTCGGAGATGCTGGACCGCGCCAGCCAATACAATGTGGATTTCCGCGACGTCAAAGGACAGCTCCACGCCAAGCGAGCCATCGAGGTGGCGACCGCGGGCGGCCACAACATCCTGATGATTGGCCCGCCCGGCGCCGGCAAGACGATGCTCGCCAAGCGCATCCCCACCATTCTGCCACCCCTCACGTTTGAAGAAGCAATTCAAACCACCAAGATTCACAGCGTGGCCGGGCTGCTTGAACCCGGTGCTGGTCTAGTGGGAACTCGGCCGTTCCGCGCTCCGCACCACACCGTCTCCGACGCCGGGCTGATTGGCGGCGGCGCCGTGCCACGGCCGGGCGAGGTCAGTTTGGCGCACAACGGGATTCTGTTTTTGGATGAGCTTCCGGAGTTTGCCCGCAACGTCCTTGAGGTCTTGCGACAACCCCTGGAGGATGGCATGGTCACGATTTCCCGCGCCGCCATGTCCATCACGTTTCCTTCGCGTTTCATGTTGGCCGCGGCCATGAATCCTTGCCCCTGCGGCTTCTTGAACGACCCTTCGCGGGAGTGCACCTGCACGCCGCCCATGATTCAACGGTATGTCTCTCGCATTTCCGGGCCGTTGCTCGACCGCATTGATATTCATATTGACATGCCGGCGGTGAGGTATTCGGAATTGCGGCAAGGCAGCGGCGGGGAAGGCTCGGCCGAAATCCGCGAGCGGGTCATCAAGGCAAGAGAACGGCAACTGGAGCGCTTCCAGGGCGAAAAGATTTTCTGCAACGCCCAAATGAGTCCGCGACAGCT
>JAKASC010000138.1 GCA_021828245.1 Acidobacteriota bacterium | reverse complement strand
AAGCCCTCAACCTGGAGGTGCTCAATCTGAAGGGCATCAGTTCTTTTACCGACTATTTTGTGATTTGCAGCGCCACCTCGACGCGGCACGCGCAAGCCATTTCCGACGCCATTCAGAGTCGGCTGGAGGAACTCGGCGCGCGGCTGTCCCACGTGGAGGGTTATGCTCAAGCGGAATGGATTCTGATGGACTACCTCGATTTTGTGGTCCATATTTTTACTGAACGGGCACGGGAATTTTACGATCTCCCGCGATTGTGGAAAGCGGCGGCACACGTCGCCATTCCCGAAGAGTGACGGCCTTGGGCGCGCGACGGCGCTGCGCAGCGGGGAAGTGACGAAAAACGTCTCGCGGTCGAGAAGGAGCCAGCGATGCGCATCCGTGTCCTGCGCGAAGGCAAGGCCCGGAATCCGCATTTGCGGGCTTTGGAGGCGGAATACGCGGCACGCATTGCCCGTTTCACGGACATCGTTCTGGAGGATGTGACTTTCGAGCGGAAAGCCCCGGCGCGCCGGGAGCTCAGCGGCGAAGAGCGGCGGCTGATTGAGAAGCTGCGAGGGAGCGTGAAGATTCTTCTCGATCCCACGGGCCGAGAGTGGACTTCGGAAGCCTTCGCCGAATGGTTGGAGAAACAAGCCGCGCAGGGGACGCGAGAGTTGGCGTTCATGATTGGAGGCGCGGACGGATTTTCGCAGGCGTGGCGGAAGGAAGCGGACGTCCTCTTGGCGCTTTCCCGCATGACCTTCACGCACGAGTGGGCCCGCGCTATTTTGCTCGAACAGATCTATCGCGGCTTTACCATGCTGCGGGGTTTCCCCTACGCGCGCTAGAGAACTCGAGGGTTGCTTGTCCGAAAACGAACGAGGCCTCATCATCGTCCACACTGGCGCCGGCAAAGGCAAAACGACCGCCGCCTTGGGCATCGCCTTCCGGGCCGTCGGCCAAGGCTTGCGCGTGTTGATGGTTCAATTCATCAAGGGATCATGGCATTATGGCGAATTGGACGCCGCGCGGCTTTTGGGAGAAGATCGAATGCGCATTCTCCCCATGGGCCGGGGGTTTGTGAAGGTCGGGGTCGAAAAACCCGATCCCGCGGATGTTCGCTTGGTCGAGGAAGCCTGGCAATTCGCCCGTGAGGAGATTTTTAGAGGCGAATATGACCTGGTGATTTTGGACGAAATCAACTACGCCATCAGCTACAAGATGCTGGAGGCGGAAAAAGTGGTCGAGGCGTTGAAGAGCAAGCCGGAAGGGATTCACGTGATTCTGACGGGGCGCAACGCCCACCCGTCGCTGTTGGAAGTCGCCGATTTGGTCACCGAGATGCGTGAGGTGAAGCATCCGTTTCAGAAAGGAGTCCTCGCTCAGCGCGGCATTGATTATTAGCTGGGCCTCGGGCCGCCACAGCCTCGAACTCTGTGCCGGCTCGGTTTCATCCGATGACTTGGTTTCGCAAAGAGAAAAAGCCGCTTGAAACTTCGTCCGCCGAAAAGCGCGTTCAGACCGAGGGGCTCTGGACGAAGTGTGAGGGATGCAAACAAATCCTTTGGAAGAAAGACCTGGAAAACAACCTTCAATGCTGCCCGAAGTGCGGGTTCCACTTCAAGATGGGTTCGCGGGCGCGGCTGGCCATGCTGTTCGACGAGGGCAAATATGAGGAGTACGACGCCGGCTTGGAGTCTCCCGATCCGCTTCAGTTTGCCGACCGCAAAACGTATCGCGCGCGGCTGGAGGAGGCGCAAAAGCTCACAGGCTTGAAGGACGCCCTGTTGACCGGCCGCGGATTGATGGCCGGCAAGCCGATCATCATTTGCGCCATGGAATTCCAGTTCATTGGGGGCAGCATGGGCGCCGTGGTGGGGGAGAAGATCACGCGGGCGATTGACCGCTGCATCGCCCAGCGGCTGCCGCTGGTCATCGTATCCTGCTCGGGGGGCGCGCGCATGATGGAGGGAGCCATTAGTCTGTTGCAGCTCGCCAAGATTAGCGCGGCGCTCGCGAGACTCGACGAAGCCCGGAAACCTTATATCTCGGTCTTGACGAATCCCACGACGGGCGGCACGACGGCCAGCTTCGCCATGTTGGGCGATTTGAATATCGCCGAGCCGGGGGCGTTGATTGGCTTTGCCGGTCCTCGGGTGATTGAGCAGACAATCCACCAGAAGCTGCCGGAAGGGTTCCAACGCTCGGAGTTTCTCCTGGCGCACGGGATGTTGGACGCCATTGTGCCGCGCAAAGAATTGAAGTCTTATCTTGCTTCCACGCTGGAGCTGCTGGGCGCATGGAATTCTTCGCCCCCACGCTCCTGAGAGGGGCGCCTCATCTCGTCGGTCGGTCGCTGTCGGCTTGGGCCACGAGAACCGGCGGATTAGATATCCCTAGGAACCGCCTCAACCTGCGCCCGCGGTGAGGACACTATGGATTACGTCCAATGCCTGGAGCTACTCGCTGCCGGTGGCCACGAACTGCGCAAGACTCGCTTCGACCTCGCCACCATTCAGACGGTGCTTGCCGCCTTGGGCCGGCCCGAGCAGCGATACCCGACGGCTATCGTCGCCGGGACGAACGGCAAAGGTTCCACGTGCGCGATGCTGGCGAGCATCCTTCAGACGGCCGGCTATCGAACCGGGCTTTACACGTCGCCCCACCTGGTTCGGGTGAATGAGCGCATTCAGGTCAATGGAGAACCGATCTCGGACCAGGACTTTGCGGAGGCGTTCACCGAGGTCTCGGAACAGGTCAAGCGGCTTTGTGCCACAGGTTCCCTTGCACATCCGCCGAGCTTTTTTGAATACCTCACCGCAACGGCGTTTACGTACTTTGCCAAGGCGAAAGCGGAGTTTGTTGTGCTGGAGGTGGGGATGGGGGGACGGCTTGACGCAACCAACGTCACCGACCCTGCGGTTGCCGCCATTACCAACGTCGAGCTGGACCACCAGGAGTTCCTCGGCAGGACCCATGCGGAAATCGCGCGAGAGAAAGCCGGCGTCATCAAGCCGGGCCGCTCGGTCATCACGGCCTGTGAGCATCCGGCGGCGCTTGAGGAAATTCGTCGCCGATGCCGCGTTCTGGGAGCAGAGCTGCTTGAGATTGACCGAGTTGCCACCTTCCGAGGCCTGGAGCAGGAGGGCGGTTGCTATCGGTTTGATCTCACGGTGAAGGGCAGCCCGGCGCTGCGCCTGCGTATCCCGCTCGCCGGACGCTTTCAAATCCGCAATGCGGCCGTGGCCGCTGCCGCGGCCCATCTTTTGGCGCGTCAAGGATTCCACATTTCGCCGGCTGCCATCGAACAGGGAATCGAGCAGGCGCGATGGCCTGGCCGGCTGGAAACCATTTCCCTCTCGCCCCTCATTGTCTTGGACGGGGCGCACAATCCGGCCGCCGCCCGCGAACTGGCGCGCTTCGCCGCCGCTCGTTGGCAAGGACGAAGGCTTCGGCTGGTCTATGCTTCCATGCGCGACAAGGCGATTGAGGAGATCAGTTCAACGCTGTTTCCGCTCGCTCACGAAGTCTTTCTGACGCAATGCAATGTGGGACGCGCCGCCACGCCGGAGGATATTTTGGAGCGGTCGCCGGTGACGGCTCCGAGCGTGGTTATCGAACGCGACCCCGTGTGCGCTTTGGAGCTGGCCGTTCAGCGAGCGGGAAGAGACGACGTGATTCTCGTGGCGGGATCCTTATTCCTTGTCGGCGCCATCAAAGCGGCGATGAGCGAAGGTCGGCTGACCTTGGCCGGCCAGCCCGCGCCAGCGGAAGTCCTCTGACAGGACCGACGATGGAAATAGCCCCTGCAACGGAGAGCAGGAAGCCAGGGCTCGGGGAGGGGCTTCTGAGCCTTCTGAGCTACCTGCGCTCTCTGCTCTTTACCGACCTCCTGATTTATTTCTACACCGTGGTGTGCGGGATAGCCTCCTTGGTCGGCTCGTTCTTCGACGCGGAAGGAAGGTGGCAGCACGGTTGTGCTCGGTGCTGGGCCCACTTGATTTTGCGCACCAGTGGCATCGAGGTGCGCGTTGAAGGGGCGGAAAACATCCAACCGGGGCAAACGTATGTCTTTTGCGCCAATCATCCGAGCGCCATGGACATTCCCCTTTTGTTTGTGAGCTTACCGGTGCAGTTTCGGTTTCTCGCCAAACGGTCTCTGTTCCGATGGCCGTTTCTCGGTTGGCACCTGCGCCGGTCGGGACACATTCCGGTGGAGCGTGGTCGCGCCGGCGCCGCCGCCAAGGGCTTTGAACAAGCCGCCCAAAGGATTCGCGAAGGGCGCTCGGTGGTCATGTTCCCGGAAGGCAGCCGGAGCCGCACGCCCGGCATCTTGCCCTTTAAGAATGGCAGCTTCTATTTGGCCATCCTTTCCGGCGTGCCTATTATCCCGATTACGCTCAATGGCTCACGGCAGGTTCTAAAGCCTGATTCCTTGCACGTTCGCCGAGGGAAAGTGGACGTCATCATTCATCCGCCGATTTTTACCGATCATCTGTCGGCGCAGGATGTCGGAACTCTTTCAGCGAGAGTCCGGGAGCAGATCGCCTCCCGATTCCAGCCGGCGGCCGATTGAATGAGAGCGCGGAGGCAATCCTCTGTAAGATGAATGCCTAACATGGAGAAGGTCGAGGCACTACAAAACGTGGTCCGAGCAATTCGAGGGGCTCCGCCGGCAGGGTTCCCTCGAGGCCGCGAAATATCATCTAAGTCAATGGGAGGGTCATCGTTCATGGAAGGTGCGGTTGGGACAACAGGCGGTCGGAAGCGAACGCCCCACCGTGCCTCATGCTCCGTGCTTTGCGGGTTGCTGCTTGTGATGGCAGCCACAGCGTCCTTTTCGCCACAAGACAAGGGGTCGCCTCCGGTGTCTTTTATCAGCCCGGCGGCCAAGCAAAAGCTCGAGCGCTCGATTCAGGCGCTGGGTGGGTCGGCTTTCCTCGGTTGGAAAAGCCTGCGAACGACCGGCCAAGTCTTTTTGATTCAGGACCACAGCACGGCGGGGTTCGCCCCTTATAAGAACATTGAGGTGCCTCCTGACAAGCGCCGCTTTACTTACGGGAGTGATGCGCCGGTCACCCGCATCAATAATGGAAAGCGGGGATGGGAGATTGACCACTACGGAATCATTCAGCAGACGCCCGAGCAAATTCAGGCTTGGAAGGTCGGCAACCGCTACAGCCTCGAAAACGTGTTACGCGTGCTCATCCATGAACCCGGCATCTTTATCGAGGATAAAGGTTTGGCATTAAAGGACAATCAGCCGCTCGAAGAAGTTGAAATGATTGACGCGCGCCACGTCCACGTCAAAATCTATCTCGATCAGGACAATTTCCTTCCGCGCGAGATTACCTACCGGGTGCGCGATCCCCGCACCCACCAGTGGCAGGAATATTCCGACGTGTATAGTAACTATCAGACGTTTCAGGGTATTGAAACCCCCATGCACATTACCCGCTATCTGAACGGAGAGCGCATCTCAGAACTTTTCCGCAATAAGGTGCGTTATAACGTGGCCGTTCCGCCGACCTCTTTCCAGGCTCCGCGGTGAGAATGCCTCCGATCTGCTATAATGACGGTGGGGAAAATCCACGTGCATCAGAGCCGTCAGATACGTTCCACGACCATTTTGAGTGTCCGGCGGGACGGGCGCTTGGCCATGGGAGGCGACGGGCAAGTCACCATGGGCGAGAGCGTGGTCAAGCAGAAAGCCCGCAAATTGCGGCGCCTGTACAATGACAAGGTGCTGGCGGGCTTTGCCGGCAGCACCGCCGATGCGCTTTCCCTGTTTTCACGTTTTGAGCAGAAGCTCGAAGAGTTCCACGGCAATCTGAGCCGAGCGGTGGTGGAGTTGGCCAAAGAGTGGCGCACGGACCGGGCTTTGCGTCACCTGGAGGCCTTGCTCTTGGTTGCCGACCAGAAATCCACTTATCTGGTGAGTGGCAATGGGGACGTCATCGAGCCTGACGATGGCATTGTGGCGATAGGCTCGGGCGGTCCTTACGCGCTGGCGGCGGCGCGCGCCCTGGCTCAGCATACTAAGCTGGGCGCCAAGGAAATTGTCCAGGAAGCCATGCAGTTGGCCGGCGAGATTTGTATCTTTACCAACGACCAGATTCAGATTGAGGAACTTTAGAGCCCGCCGCCCGAGAAAGCAAAGTTATGGTCTTTTACCTTCCGGAAAATATCGAAACCGCTTCGGTGCTGGATGAACTGACACCGCGTCAAATCGTGGCGGAGCTGGACAAATACGTGATTGGCCAGGCCGAGGCGAAGCGAGCTACGGCCATCGCTCTCCGCAACCGCATCCGGAGGCAGAAACTCCAGACCGAGCTGGCAGAAGAAATTCTTCCCAAAAACATCATACTGATCGGCCCGACGGGCGTGGGCAAGACGGAAATTGCGCGGCGGCTGGCGCGGTTGGCCAACTCGCCTTTCCTCAAGGTGGAAGCTTCTCGGTTTACCGAGGTCGGTTATGTCGGACGGGATGTGGAATCCATGATCCGCGATTTGGTCGAAATCGCCATTGA
>JAKASC010000137.1 GCA_021828245.1 Acidobacteriota bacterium | reverse complement strand
CCTTCAGCCAAGCTACTGCGCCCCATCCGGCTCGACGAGCGCGTTGAACTCGAAGCGGAAGCTGTCAAACTCAAGCCTGTGTTGGGTGAGCTTCGGGGCCGAATTTATGTCGGCGGTGAACTTGTCGGCGAAGGTCAGATGCGCTTCGCCATCGCCAATGCCAAGGACTTACTGCCCGAATAACTGCTGCTCGGCGCCGCCTGCGAGGCTGGTTTTGCCAGCCTCGTCGGGCTCGGTTGTCCGCGACAAACCGATTGCCAGGCTGTACGAAATACTGACAAAATAACAGTGTGCCGTTCGACGAATTGAAAATCGGGAGCGTCTCGCTCCACCCCGCCCGCGTGCTCGCGCCGATGGCTGGTATTACGGACACCGTTTTCCGTCGCGTGATCCGCAGCCTAGGTGGGTGCGGCCTCATCATGACGGAGTTTGTTTCGAGCGAAGGCCTCATTCGCGGCAGCGCTCGCTCTAACCGGTATCTCTATTACACGGAGGAGGAGCACCCTATCAGCGCGCAACTTTTTGGCGCGGACCCCGAACATCTGGCTGAGGCGGCGCGCACCGTGCAGGAGCTTGGCTTCGATTTGGTGGACCTGAATTTGGGCTGCCCGGCCAAAAAAGTCGTCAAGTGCGGCGGCTCCGGCCTGCTACGAGATTTGCCGCTTCTCGGGAGGATTTTGGCTAGAATTCGTTCCGCCGTCTCAATCCCTTTCACGATAAAGATCCGCATCGGCTGGGATGAAGACCACATCGTGGCCGTGCCCGTGGCCAAAATGGCGGAAGAAAGCGGGGTTGACGCAATCGCGATCCATGGCCGCACCCGCGTCCAGGGTTATAGTGGCCACGCACGGTGGGACGTGATCGCCGCAGTCAAAGCAAACGTCCGCATCCCGGTGATCGGCAACGGTGACGTTATGAAACCCGAAGATGCTGCCGCGCTTTACCACCAAACGCAGTGCGATGGGGTGATGATTGGCCGTGCCGCCCCCTCCAATCCCTGGATCTTCCAACAGATGGAAAGCTATTTCCGCACGGGCTCGTATCGCCAACCGTCCGAGCTTGAGCGGTACCACATCATCCGAGAATACTACGGTTTATTGCTGGAAAGCAGAACACCCGCCGCGCTCGGCAAAATGAAGCAGTTCGCCAGTTGGTTTACCCACAGCGTCCGTAACGGAGCCGAGTTGCGCCGCAACATCCAAACCGCCAAGACCCCGCAGCAGGCCCTTGAATGCGTGGATTGCTTTTTTGCCACCGCAACGGTTGAAAGCTGCCCAAGGCTCGTCGCCACCGCCCCCATAGCGGAGCAAGCCCTTTCGCATCGGTAGAAAGGACGGTCATCACGTGACGCAACGAATGCAAAGAAGAATTCAGGTGGCCCTACCCGTGCGCATCAGCGGTCGCGACAGGTGGGGCGCGGAGTTCGATGATTTAACCGAAGCCCAAGATGTGAGCCGCCGGGGACTGTCTTTTATCACGCCTCGAGAGCTTAACGTCCTCGATAAAGTCAACGTCATTGTTCTCGGGCGCGGCCCCTCACGGGGCCGTGAAGGACCGACAGATTTCTATGCCGAGGCAACCGTCGTCCGGATTACACCTGAAGGCGAAGCTTATCGCGTGGCCCTGCGCTTTGTCGGTTCAACTCTGCCGGTTTATACGTCCGAAACAGCGTGAACGGACCGTGCGCGGTGCATCAACCGGATCGGCGTAGAGTCAGCGAGCCAGAGACTTCTCTCTCATCCACTGACGATAAAGCTCGCTTCGCGGCACGCGCCAGGCACGCGCGATGACCTTGAGCGCAGTGCGTTCATCCACGCCCTGCTCCTTAGTAACCCGTTGAACTTCCTCCCTGACGGAGCGCCGAGGCTCAGCCGGCCTTCCCGCAGCCCGATCCGACGGCCCAATGACTAGCGTGAATTCCCCCTTCACGCGCCGCTGACGAAGCGCCGCTAGAACCTCCGAGATGGTTCCCCGCAAAAACTCCTCATGGACCTTGGTCAGTTCGCGCGCCACCGTCAGTGGTCGGTCGCCCAAGACAGCAAGCGCGTCCTCCAGGGTTTCCATCAGCCGATGCGGGGCTTCATAGAACACCAGCGTGAAGTTGGATAGGCTCAACTCTTTGAGCGCTTTCTGGCGAGCCGTTTTTTTGCTCGGAAGAAAGCCTGCGAATATAACGCGGTCACTCGGCAGGCCGGCGGCTGAAAGTGCGGTCACCAGCGCTGATCCGCCGGGAATGGGTATCACAGGAATCTTGTGACGAATGGCCAGGTGAACCAGCCGGTATCCCGGATCCGACAGGGAGGGCATGCCGGCATCCGACACCAGCGCTACGTCGCTGCCCTCTTCCATTTCCAGGATCAACTCGGGCGCGCGCGTAATCTCATTGTGCGAGTGATAGCTGACGGTCCGCGTTTTGATGCCATAGTGGTTTAAGAGCTTCTGCGCGCGCCGAGTGTCTTCGCAGGCGATTAAGTCAACGCTTTTGAGCGTCCGAATCGCTCGGAGCGTAATGTCCTCCAGGTTTCCAATGGGCGTGCCCACCACAAAGAGCTTGCCCGCCGGTGCCTGAGATGACGCTGTGACCGCCATGCGCGGAGTTTCCCTCCCTTTCAAGCCTTGGGATAACTGCCCCTCAGTGTATCAGGGCTGGCTTCACTCAACAACACAAACAGGGCCTCCGAAGACCACCGCGCTTTGACCCTGCGGCAACGGCGTTGCTATAATAGCCATGTTTAGAGTCAAGGAGGGTCGCCTTGCCGATTTACGAATACCGATGCCTGAAGTGTGGTCAGAGAATTGAGAAGCTGCAGAAGTTCGCTGACGATCCTCTCACGACCTGCGAAAGTTGTGGCGGAAAACTGGAGCGAGTGATTTCTCCTCCCGCCATTCAATTCAAGGGAACAGGTTGGTACGTCACGGATTACGCCCGCAAGGGAACGCCGAGCGACGGCTCTGAGGCTGCTAAGAAGGAAAGCTCGGCCAAAGGGGAGACCCAACCGGGCGCCGCCGCGGGAGCTGCCAAGCCAGCCGACTCTAAATCGTCCGACAAATAGCCACGGAAAATAAGCTCCAGGGGAAAGCCGAGCCGGCGCTAGGCAGAGTTGTCCTTCCACACCCCTAAAAGCCTCCGCAGCAGGATGATTTGGCCCAGGTGATATGCATTGTGGTCGGCCACCAGCAGCGCCTCGCGCAGCAGTGTTTGACCCTGACCATGAGGAAGAGGTTCGTAAAGGTCCTTGCTGGGGTCGGAGATGAGCTTTTCCATGTCCCGCAGGTCACGGCGAAAGGCCTTAACGCTCCGCTCCCAGGCGGCCGCATGGGGTGGCGCGGCGCTCGGCGGCCAATAGCCGGATGGAAACTCCGGTGAAACATGCCGCGGATTGCGGCAGAATTCAAGAATATCCCATTGCGCGATTCGCAGATGTTCCAGCAACCGCCAAGCGGTGAACGGCAACTTGCCCGGCTGACGGCCGCGGAGGTGAGACGGTAGGCCGCGAATGGCTTGCTCGAACGTCAAATGAGCACTTCCGCCACGGAGCAGTTCCTGGAGGTGTTTGCGAAGACCCGCCTGTGAATCCTTCATCAGTTTCCTCTCCTGCAATCCGGCCATTCCAATCACTAGAGGTCCAGAGACTTGAGGTATTTGCGGAACTCCGCCCCCAGATCGGGCCGTTTCAACGCCAACTCGACCGTGGCTTTGAGAAACCCCAGCTTATCACCGGCGTCGTATCGCTGCCCTTCGAACTCTAAGCCATAGATCGGCTCACGGTCGAGCAAGCGCCGCATCGCATCCGTCAATTGAACCTCGCCGCCGGTCCCTGTCGCAGTGGCAGCGAGTTCATCGAAGATGGCCGGGGTTAAGATATACCGACCAATAATGGCAAGGTTTGACGGGGCTTGAGCCGGCCTCGGCTTCTCCACCATATCTTGGATACGAAAGACCCGCCCATTCCGATGCCGATCCGGCACGGGGACACCTCGAATAATCCCGTAATTTGAAACGCGCCGGCGGTCCACCCGTTGAATCGCCACGACGCTGCGTCCATACCGAGCGAAAACTGCCAGCATCTGGCGTAGGCAAGGCGTGTCGGCGTCCACGACATCGTCGGAGAGCACCACGGCAAAGGGTTCACGCCCAACCAACTCGCGGGCCGTCAGAATGGCGTCTCCCAAGCCTCGCGCCTGCTGTTGCCGCACGTAGCTCACCTTCAACAAACCGGCAATCGAACGGACCAGGCCTCTTAAATCTTCCTTCCCACGGCCCGCCAATTGATGTTCAAGCTCAAACGAGACGTCGAAGTGGTTCTCAATGGCCTCTTTACCACGGCCTGTTACGAAGATCACCATCGGAATGCCGGAAGCCGCCACTTCCTCAACCGCGTATTGAACCAGCGGCTTGTCCACAATCGGGAGCATCTCCTTCGGTTGCGCTTTCGTGGCGGGCAAAAAGCGAGTCCCAAGCCCCGCAACGGGAAGAACTGCAATCCGAATGGGCGTTTCCGTCGAAATATCTCGCGGCATGACAATCGGCACCCCCGCGCCGACACCAGCGCTATGCTAACATAGATTTTTGGCGGTTAACCTATGCGAGTATTAGGAATTGAATCCAGTTGCGATGAAACTGCCGCGGCGGTCGTCGAGGACGGCTGGCGCATTCGTGCCAGCATTGTTGCCTCGCAGATTCCTATCCACCGGAAATTCGGCGGGGTGGTACCGGAACTTGCCTCGCGCGAGCACCTCAAAAGAATCGCGCCCGTCGTGGATGAGGCACTCCGTCAAGCCGGCGTGAATCTGGAAGAGGTGGATGCGATTGCGGTCACGCAAGGGCCGGGCCTGATTGGGTCGCTGCTGGTGGGTCTGGTTTACGGAAAAGCCATGGCGCTCTCGCTTGAAAAGCCCTTCATCGGCATTAATCACCTGGAGGGCCACATTCATTCGGTGTTGCTCCAGAACAGGATGGACCGCGCAAACGACGCAAGCATTCCAGCCGCCGGCTTCCCCAATGTAACGCTCGTGGTTTCCGGCGGCCACACTTGCTTGTATTTCGTGGAATGCACCGCAGAAGAGTCTGATACGCCCTCGCAATTCTCTTACAAATTACTCGGTCAAACCCGGGACGACGCGGCCGGCGAAGCCTTCGACAAAGTTGCTAAGCTTTTAGCTCTTGGATATCCGGGTGGACCGGTGATTGATCGCCTGGCACGTTACGGCGACTCCCGTCGGGTGGAGCTAGGCCGCATCCGGATGAAAGGCAATCCCTTCGACTTTAGCTTCTCCGGGCTCAAGACGGCTGTGCTCTACCGAGTCCGCGGAACAGACCTGCAAGCTGAGGCCGACGAACGTCGCGCCTGGCAGAATGGAACGAACCAGAAAATCAACCCGGAGGAACTACGAGCTCACTGTTCTCCAGCCACCTTAGACCTGCTCGCCGGGTTTCAACAGGCCGTCGTCACAGACTTAGTGGAGCGGACGCTCGGCGCCGCCCGCGCGCGGCAAGTGAATTCCATCTTCGTCGCGGGCGGGGTCGCTTGTAACTCGGCTTTGCGAGACCATTTCCGGGAAGCCGCGAACCTAAGTGGCTTTAAGGTTTTCTTCCCTTCCCCCAAGCTCTCTACCGACAACGCCGCGATGATTGCATCCGCCGCCTACTTCCGCCTACGCGCCGGCGAGCGCGACGGAGCGACCCTCACGGCGCACGCGTCCTTTCCACTGGGCGTATAACTTCCTCTACAAGATGGGTTAGACCTGGCAAGCGCGAGAGAGCTATACTTTCGAGCCGTGGTCATTCTGAAACATCCAACCGGGCGAAGGGGTGGTCGGTCAAAGGAGCAAAGGCCCGCTCTGTAGCGCGCCACCGGTTTTGGGAGTGGCTGACCATTGGCTGGCGGATGGCCGATAGGACTCAAGCACCTGGGAAAATCGGCTAATTCAAAAAGTAAGGAGGCACTTTGGAACCTGTTAATCGTCGAGATTTCATGAAATCGGTCGCGGTCGCCGGAGCGGTGGCGGCATCATCGTCTTCCGTCGGCGAAGCCGAGGATGCTCCCACGGGCCTGGTCTTCCTATCTACGTGGCCTTTTGGTCAAGCCGCCAATGAGCGTGCTGCCGAGGTGTTTCACACGGGTGGCAGTCTGCTCGATGCGGTGGAAAAGGGCATCAACGTAGTTGAAGACGACCCGAAGATCATGAGCGTCGGTTACGGCGGTCTGCCCAACGAAGACGGCGTTGTCGAACTGGATGCCGGAATTATGGATGGCACGCGGCATCGCGCCGGGTCCATTTGCAATCTGCATCACATCAAAAATCCTATCTCCGTCGCACGGCAGGTGATTGAAAGGACTCGGCACACCACGATGGCGGGAGAAGGCGCGTTTCTGTTCGCACTGAAAATGGGGTTTCACCCGGAGCAGTTGCTCACGCCCGCCAGCCTGGAGCGTTGGCTAAAATGGAAGGCGACACCCAACCATGTCACCTACTGGATTACGCCCGAGCATCACGACACCATCGGCATGGTGGCGACCG
>JAKASC010000136.1 GCA_021828245.1 Acidobacteriota bacterium | reverse complement strand
TCCCGGCTTCCATGGCGGCGGTAGGGTAACTGTAGAGTCCCGCGGTCGGCGTTGTCGAGGGATTGCGCTGATAGTTGAAGAAGAAAAAAGCTTTGTTTCTCTTGATCGGCCCTCCCAGGCTGGCGCCGTAGTCGTTCCAGTGTTCCACCGACTTCGGCCCCGACTGATTGTAGAAGCCCCGGGCGTTGAGCGCTGTATTCTGAATGAATTCATACGCGCTGCCATGCCATTGATTCGTTCCACTCTTGGTAATCACGTTGATGGACGTGAGACCGTTGCCATATTGCGCAGCGGCGTTGCTCGAATTGATGCTGACTTCGGCGATGGAATCAATCGGCAGGATGTTGTTACTATTGTTGAAATCCCTCGGGTCAGTAGAGGCAGAGCCGTCCGTCAGAAAATTGATATTGTATCCCTGGGTGCCGTTAATTCCTGATTGTTGGCCGGGACCAGCCATCCCTGTCCCTCCGCCCGTGTTGACGCCGGGAATAAGCTGCATCATCTCCGCACGCCAGTCGGTGCCGACGATCGGCGCAGCGTCAATGGCGCGGGTGCTAAGGTTCACCCGCTGCCCAGTAGTTTGGGTTTGGACGAGCGGCGCCGCGGCATTCACCTCGACTTTCTGGGTTGTGGAACCCAGTTGAAGGGTGGCATCAATTTCCAGAGTCTGGATCTGAAGGACAATGCCTTTGCGCACCAAATCCCGAAAGCCATTTTTCGAGAAGGTAAGGGTGTAGTCGCCCGGCGATAGGAACGGAACATCGTACAGCCCGGCCCCGTTCGTCCTGGTGGAGGTAATGACACCGGTCTGAACATTCGCGATCTTGATCGTTACGCCGGGCACCACGGCGCCTGACGGATCACGAACAATCCCCCTAATCTCACCGCTATTGGCGTTCTGCGCTGAGAGCCGCACACCCGTCAGCATGATGGCCAACACGACCAGTGACAAACCGCTGATGAATCGTTGGATTTTCATCGCACTGCCTCCTTCACGGGCACAGGCGGACGCCGCCTCGTCCCACGCTCCCAAGCCCAACTGCTCAATGAGTCTTCCCAGTCAATGCTGCTAAACGGACGCTCCCTGCCCCGATAGCAGCGGCTCGTGATTCGCGCTTCGAGCCGCCGCTTCTCGACAATCCAGGAAAATGGCCTGCCAGTTGCCACTAGCCCAGCACGGAACAGGAAAGAGATTTGCCAAACGATGGCCCCGTCTTCCGACCTCGTGTCACTCTCGATTTCTTGGAGCTCGCGCCCCGCCCCTACATCGCTCTTCACAGAGAAGCCATTGCGGAATGCCGCATTCTCTGCGAGACCGTCCCGCGAGGCATCGTTCGACGGCCATTTTCCCCGCCTCCGCTCGAACCCCGCTATGCTCAACGACCATAACTACCGGTCTATAGGCTGGAATGCACCTATCCAAAGTTAGGCAGCAAGGCTGGCCGAAGCCGCCGAGCCTTCGCTCGTGGAAGCGCGTGCGCGAACCTGCAATGGTCAGGGCCGCGACGAACGCAGCTAGTTGCGGCCACACCGAGGCCACTTCATGCTGATCTTGCCATAAAGCGCGTCGCGACCATCGTGCTCCTGCATGCCGAGCCGCTCGAGCCCTGGCAAATCGCGGCATATTTTGGTAGGTTGGGAAGCCAAGGGTAGCCGCGACGGTGTTGCTTCCGTCGCGGGTTTTTAGAGAGAGTTGCGGAAGAGCCTGCGGCGGACGAAACACCGGCAGTCCGTGGCACACTAACAAGAAGAGCCCTCGACACGCGAAACAGTGTCGAGGCTACCGGCTTTTATGTCTTCTTCAATTGCCGTTCACCTTGAGAGCGATGAAAGCCAATACGAACATGCCAAGGTATCGTAAAGGGTGGACAGGCCTGAAGGCTGCGGGTTTTCGTACCAATTTCAAAAGCCGCATGAGCGCCAGTCGGAGTTCGTCTATCGCACAATTTTTGACGGAGTGCGCAGGGTGAGCAGACTTCGGGCAGCCTGAAGGCATTCGGGGCCATGGGGCTAGCAGTCGTATGCGACTCCCTCAAAATGAAGACCAAATTCTTGCTTCGGCCCATTAGCCCCTTCCGCCTTGACCTGACGGCGTGGGCGCTTCAGCGGCGGCCCGGCAACCTCGTGGACCGTTATGAAGGTGGAGTGTACCGCCGGGTGCTCGCTTTTGAACGCGGGGCGTTTGAAATCGAGGTCCGCGAGATTGCCGACACGGGTCAAAGTCTGGAAGTCAGCGTCCCAGGCGAGGCCCTCTCGCAGGAAGAAAAGCGAAAAGTCAAAGCCTTGGTGGAAACTGCGCTCGGTATTCGGACGGACTTAAGTGGTTTTTACCGCATGGCCGAGACGGACTCCCGGCTTGAGTCACTCGCGCGCCGCTTTCGGGGCCTGAAACCGCCACGGTTCTACTCGATCTTTGAGGGTCTGATCAACGGCATTGCCTGCCAGCAACTGAGCCTGTCGCTGGGCATTCAGCTCCTCGGTCGTTTGTCGCAAAGGTTCGGCGCTTCGGTCGGCGAAGGCGGTTCGCTACGTTATGGTTTCCCGCGCCCGCAGGACCTGGCCGACGCCAACCCTGAAGATATCAAGCGGCTCGGATACAGCCTTCAAAAGGCCCGCGCCATAACGGAAATAAGTCGGCTGGTGGTGGAAGGACAGCTTGATCTTGACGGGCTGGCTCGCCAAGGCGATCAAGAAGCCCTTCGCCGGCTCATGGGGCTTCGTGGCGTGGGGTGCTGGACCGCGGAGTACACTTTATTGCGCGGCCTGGGGCGCTGGCACATCTTTCCGGTGGACGATCAGGGCGCGCGCAACGGTCTTGCGCGGTGGCTTCATTTGCGGAAGCCGCTCGATGCGGCTGGCGCCGCACGGATCCTCCGACGCTGGCAGCCTTACGGCGGGCTTATCTATTTCCACATGCTGATGAACGGGCTGGACGAAGCGGGATACCTGAAGAGAACGAGGAGCGAGCCAGCGTGAACGGCCTGCACCATTGGCTGTGCCGGTCGAGGCTCTGGCGAAGGACGGTCCAGGCGCACTTCTTGCCCTGGGTCTTCGAGGACGTCGAGCCGGGCGACGAGCTTCTGGAGCTTGGCCCCGGGCCCGGAGTGACGACGGACTTGCTGCAAGGGAATGTCAAACGTCTGACGGCGATTGAAATTGACCCCCAATTGGCGCGCGATCTTGCCGCCAGGCTGGCCGGCACCAATGTCACGGTCATCGCAGGCGATGCCGCCCGATTACCCTTCGCCAACGGCGCCTTTTCGAGCGTCGTCTGTTTTGCGATGCTGCATCATGTTTTGTCGTTTGAACTTCAGAACGCGTTGTTTCGGGAGGTTCGCCGGGTGCTCAAGCCCAATGGCATCTTCACCGGCGTGGATAGCGGTTCCAGTCTCGGAATGCGCCTGCTCCACTGGGGCGACCTCTTTGTGCCGGTTGCTCCCGCCTCGCTGGCCGTGCGGCTCCGGGCCGCAGGCTTCCGAGACGTAGCGGTCGAAACGGGCCGTTGGGTCTTTCGATTTCGTGGCGCTGCCGCGTAGCTTCTTGAATTACTTCGCGGCCGCGTTCGCTGAGGTTGGCGGCGCGGGCCGGCGGCGCCGCGAGGCCAGAAATGCCAGCAGGTCGGAAAGCTGCTGAGGGGTAATGTTTCCGTTGTAAGAGGGCATATTCGTCGCGCCGCTATAAATGCGGGTTTCCATCTGCGCGGGCGTCATTCGGTCGCCGGCATAGGTAAGGTCCGGGCCGCGTATGCCTCCGTAGCCCGAGATTTTGTGGCAGAATTCGCAGCCCTTGTCGTGGAAGACTTTAGCTCCGTCCGCAACGGAACCGCTCGTCGCGCCCACCACCGATGCCGGCAACGGAGGCGCATTTAAGCGCGGCGACCACGGAGCCAGACGCCCCAGCGTCCCAAAGTACGCAATCATCCACACAATGAAAGCCACAATGCCGAATGCCCACGGGCGCTTGAACGGGCTGCGCTCTCCTTTAGGAGCAACCAACGGAAGCAGAACAAGCACAACGGCCAGGAGTAACGGACCCAGGATGATGACGTAGGTTTCCGACCATCGCGGGATGACGGAAAGCAGGGCGTAATACCAGAGGAAGTACCACTCGGGCCGAGGCGAGGCTTGAATGATGCTGGGATCGGGCGGCCTGCCGAGCGCCGGCGGGCCGACCGTGATGGCCAGCACGACCACAGTGCCAATCACCAGTAATCCAAACACGGCGTCGCGCCAGGCGGCGTCCGGCCAGAACGGCACGCCTTCACGGTGAAGCAGGTCGGAATACCAGGCACGATAGGTTTTGGGATCCACAGGTCTGCCGACCTGCGGGGGTTCAGATATGCCGTTTCGGATGACGAGGTACAAGTGAAAGCCAAGAAAGAAGAAGATCAGCGCCGGGATAAAGAAAACGTGAAGAGCAAAGAACCGGCTGAGGGTGGCTCCGCCGACCGTGTCCCCGGCGAGAATGAAGCGGGCAAGCCAGTGGCCGATGAAGGGCGTGCGGCCAGCCTGCTCCGCCGCGATGACGACCGACCAAACGCCCGTTTGATCCCATCGGAGAAGCTGGCCTGTAAAGGCCATTCCAAGCACCAAGAAAAGAAGGGCCACGCCGGTCAGCCAACCCATTTGACGCGGGTACTTGTAAGAACCCCAGAGGTAAACGCGAATGGCATGAAGGCCAATCAAAATCACCATGGCCGAGGCGCCAAAGGCATGGATGCCGCGAATAATGCTGCCGAAGTGCGTGCCACTAATGAAGGTTAAACTCTGATACGCTTGGCCGGCCGAGGGAACGTAGGCGCTCGCCAGCGCGATCCCCGTCACGATTTGGACGATGAACACAAACAGCGTGGCGCTTCCCAGAACATAGAACCAGGCCGACTTGCGGGCGTGCGGAACGGGGTGCTTGGCAAGAGGAATGAGCCAGCTCGAAACGCCGGTGACGTCGTCAAACCAACTCCAGATGGATTTGAGGAATCGCAAGCTGTTGTCCTCGCTCAAATCTTTTCCGTGGTGATGGGAACTGGGCTGGCCAGAATTTGAACTTCATCGGTTTGAACGCGCACGGGATATCGGCGCAGCGGCCTCGGGGGCGGTCCCGAAGCGACATCGCCGTTGGCATAATAAACTCCGCCGTGACACGGGCACATGAACAAATTCGCGGTGGGCAGCCAGCGAACCGGACACCCCAAATGCGTGCAGTTCACCGAGAAGGCGATGAAATCGGTCGTCGAGATTCGTCGAAGCCAGGCGGCGTTGCGCGCCGTGACACCAGCCCACGGCAGCGGCGAAGAATCCAGAAAGGCTACGTTGACCGTGCTTCCCACTTGAAAATCGTTCAGCTTCCCGACGGTTCGCCAGACCCGCGGCACTTTTCGGAGACCCAAAAGGAAACCCACGCAGGGAATGGCCACGATGGCGGCGACGATGCTTCCCAGCATCATCGTCAAGCGGGATAGGAACCGACGCCGCGTCTCGTCGCAGGCCGCGCACTCGGATGCTCGTTCAATGTCCGTCGTCATCTTGACGCCTCCTGCGTCTTGGCCGGCACGACCCGTGCGCGCCGATTCCAGATGACCACCTGATAGGGCCGCCATAGGTATTGCACCGGAAACATGACCAAATGAACCAAACGCGAAAACGGGAATAGAAGGATAATCGCGAAGCCCAACACAAAGTGGAGCTTCACAAAACCCGGCAGCGCCACCACCGTGCTCATGTCGGGATGGAGCTTGGCGAGGGACCAAAACCAAGGAACCGCCGTCTTCAAATACCACAGGCTGCCCCAACGGTCGAAAATTGCAATGCTCAGGCCGGTTGCAACCTGAACCAGCAAAAGGCCCAGGACAATCCCGTCCATATATGAGGTCACGCGGCGAACCCGCGAAGCGGTTGGCAGACGACGGATAATCAGGACAATGATGCCAAACAAAGCGTAAAAGGCCAGGGAGATGCCTGTGAGTTCCAATACGAGCAGGCGAATCCTGTTTCCCAAAAGCCATGCCGCGGCTCCGGGGAAGAACGCGGCAAGCAAATGCGCCAGCAGGATCAACGTAATGCCGTAGTGCCAGGGGACCGAACCCCAGAAGAGCTTGCGGTTTTCGAGAAGCTGGGAAGATAGGCTTGAATAGGTGTAGGGCCGGGCGCGCCGGCGATAGATGCCCACACCGATCGCGAGAACCAAAGCGAGATAAGGAAAAGCGATAAACAAGAAAGCGTCCAACTTCGTCTCCCTTGTCCTTTAAGTGGCGGCGCCGCGGGCAGTTTCCAGGGGCGTAATCGCCTTCGGCGCTGCACCCCTGAGCGTGACTAAAAGCGCCTGAAAAACGGACACGTAAGTACACCCTGCGTTCGTCTGCTTCAGGACCGAGAAAATTCGAGTAACGCCGGGAATGAGACAATCCTTGACCAGCGCCTGGATTTCAGCTTCGTCGCTCAAGGAATCCAGCAGGCGCAGCACCAGGCTCAAATGATCCGGCAACTCTACTCCGGTCCGCACCTGCGCGCGATCCATGCGCTCTCGTAACTGAGCCATAAAAATGTT
>JAKASC010000135.1 GCA_021828245.1 Acidobacteriota bacterium | reverse complement strand
AAGCCAGGGATTCGGCGCTAGTGTATGATGAATTGAACAAATCTGGCAAGTCTTTCTCATGCCTCCGCGCTCGAATGCCGATTATCTTGAGGGAGATAGCTCCGTTGACAACATAAAAAGCCCCGTCGGGTTGGTATAATAGCCTTCAAGCTATCGAGGAACAGAGTTCGGGAAAGACAAGGCTTGGGTTCGTTGCTTGGCCGGAAGATTCGATCCGGGTTGCGAGGTTTTTGAGTATGGAGACATACGAGGACGTGCGGCGAAGCGATCGGATTGCTCTGCAACTCCCCATTCGAGTCGCGGGAACTGACGCTATGGGCGCTTCTTTTGTGGATGAAGCGAAGACCGTGGTCATCGCCCGGCACGGAGCCAGAATCCTCTCCCCGCGCAAGCTGGTTCCCGACCAGGAGATCAGCGTTCGTTGCCTCACCACGGGATTGGAAGGCGATGCTCGTGTGGTGGGACAAATTGGCGAGGAACTCGACGGCTACTATTATGGCATTTCCTTTCTCAACCCCGAGGCCAATCCTTGGGGGATCGAATTTCCTCCGCTAGGTGGCCCCGGTGAGGTTGTGGGGCGAGTCGT
Organism: Acidobacteriota bacterium; assembly: GCA_021828245.1. Classification (GTDB taxonomy): domain Bacteria; phylum Acidobacteriota; class Terriglobia; order UBA7540; family UBA7540; genus JAKCCV01. Next base: position 5,993 of record JAKASC010000135.1, on the reverse strand, counting down.
GCTCCAATGTCTTGCCTGCCAGACCCTGGAGGTCGCACACCTCGACGAGTTTGAAATTGAGGTCTTAGAAGCCAACCGCGCTCTCACCCGCTATTGTATGCGCTGCACGCAAAGCACGCTGTGGAAAAAGTCGGCAGACGAACCCACTGCTCCGCCTCCCGCGGCCGCCCCAGTGCAGGAGGCCGAAAGCCGCGAGAAGCGCCGCGAGCCTCGCCGCGAATTGCGCGTGCAGGCCTGCATTCGATCCGTCGAATTTGGCGACGAAGTCGTTTGGACGCGCAACATTTCGCGCGGTGGCCTCTGCTTTGAAAGCCGATATCATTATGCACAAGGTTGGAAGATTGAAGTCGCGGTCCCCTACTCACCCGGCGGCGGCAACATTTTTTTGCCGGCGCGCATTGCTCGGACTCAGGCCCTTCGGCAAGGCGACGTCGTCCTTTGTGGTGTGTCCTATCTTCGTAACCCGCATCCTTGAAAGTATCTGCCCCGTTACAACCGGCTAAACAATCCGCCTTCCGTTCGAGCATAATGAGCTGCTTCCATGGGGGCGCCTGATGCCGGCGGATGCTTTCAAATGAGGTTCGATACGTAACAGGATGAGTTGGAGGCGCGGGGGAGAATCGAACTCCCGCATAAAGGTTTTGCAGACCTCTCCCTTACCACTTGGGTACCGCGCCCGGTTTGCCCTCGGTTCCAGAAAGCTATGGAGCGGGAGACGGGATTTGAACCCGCGACTTCGACCTTGGCAAGGTCGCACTCTACCGCTGAGTTACTCCCGCTCGGAACTGGCTGCAGGACCCCGTCCCGCAACCCCACACGGGATTATAGAAACCCACCCCCTGCCCTGTCAACGAGGCAGAAAACTTGCTCCCCCAGTTTGAAGGTGGCGTGCGCCGGTTGAGCGCGGCCCAAGGCGCAGGCGCCGCAAGCGTATTGCGGGTGGCCGCTCAGATTTTGTCTGGGAGGGCTGCTCATGTCAGCCGAGAGCAGAGTTCCGTCCGCTTTCGGCCTCTCTGCCCCACCCTCCGCACCAGCCCAACCGTCTCCATCCAGCCGAAAATTTCTTCGATAGGATGGCGCTTCCTCTGACTGATCGCGTAACCCGCCTGACCGCTGGTTCGTGCATCCACCGCGCTCGATCGGTTCGGGTTGTTCTGCGCCGCGTGCGGCCGACGCGACCGCGCCGTTTGCCAAACCCGACCCCGCCCGGTATGATTCACGTTGAGCTTCGGAGGCTCATCCAGACCATGAACCCCGCACGTTTGCCGGGTTCATGGCGACGAAATATCGCAGTCTTCAGCAGGAGGCGCCGACATGAGTCTTTTTCCCACCCCGCCCGGCGAAGCGGAAAGTTCACGCGGGTATTCGGTCCTCGATTACATCACCAAGCTGGCCGTTCCGGTGCTCGCCCTCGTGACCCTGATTGCCACGCAATCCCAGCAGCAGCCGGCGCTCATGTGGTCGTTGCTCGGCCTGGCTTTTGTGTCTCTGCTCATCGGCTTTTATCCGCAGGTTTCGCCCTGGCTCAAGCGCCGCCGCCAAGCCCGCCGCGACGAGCGCCTGGCTCGGCAGGCCTTCGCGCAGCTTCGGCAATTTGTTAAAGACTTCGAGCGGTTCGTCAACGACCGGGGCGGCGACTCGCTGGAGTACGTCCTCCGGACCGAGGTCTTTCGCGGGGGCGACGATTTGCGTCGGCTGCTCGGCGTCCCAAGCGCCAATCTGTTACTAAGTTTCTATTGGAACCTCAGCGGTGATGTTGACACTGAAAAGCCAAGCCTCGCGGCCTTTCGAGCCTGCAATGCCGACTTGAGCACGCTCGTCTTGCAGTACAACAACTCCTGCCTCTATCCCATTTTTCAAAGCCCGCCGCAGGAGCTTCGCAGCCAGCTTACCGACTCAACCCGAAGCAGCCTGAACGCCTGCCGCGAGCGTTTTGTGACGTTTCTCAACGAGTACAGCTACTTCCTCAAGAGCCTCGATCCGGGCTTTGCGGAGCGCTACGTCGGGGCGAGGGAGTTCAATCCGCCCAAGCCGCTCTGACGGTCGCGCGCCCGACGACAATTTCCGGTTGCGTGCCCGGGCGGAATGCGATATACTGAGGGTGCTTGATCAGTTTTTGTGACCGGTTACCTTAACCGCGAGGCCACAGAATCTCTGATTTTGTGGCCTTTTTGTTTTTGGCGAGTGGTTGCGAGAGCGGAACAAGAAAATTCAACAACGAAAAGGAACAAAACGAATATGGCAAGTGAACAAGGCAAGGTCAAGTGGTTTAACAACGAGAAAGGTTACGGGTTCATCCAGCGCGCCACGGGGGACGATGTTTTCGTCCACCACTCCGCCATCCAGGCAACCGGATACAAGTCCCTCGCTGAGGGCGACACGGTGGAGTTCACGGTGACCAAAGGTCCCAAGGGCCTGCAAGCTGAAAACGTCGTCAAGCTCTAAAGCGACGGACGGCGCGGGCGGGCGACACAGCCCGCCCACGGCGCCGCGCTTTGAGGATTATCATTGTTGTCCACGCTGATTCAATACACCGGATTTGAAGTCAAGCCGCGCGGCCGCGACTACTCTTATCGCGTGCTGGCTCCGCAATCGCAGCCCCGGGACTTCACCATTACCATCACGAATCGCTCCTTCCAGGAGCGCCGCATCCCTTACCAGGACGGCGCCGCCATCGGCTACCAGAAACTGCAACGCGAACTCCTCCAGGAAACGCCCGCCCAACCGCTCGACCGTCACTTCACGGTCTCCGACCAGGAGCTTGACCACTTCCGCGAAGTGCATCGTCCCGCCCGTAAAAGCTACCGCTAGCTCTTGACTTGCGCTGAGGCTCGCTCCTTGTCAGGGCCCGGCTGAGCTGTCGGCGCATCAGCAAAACTCTGAAACCATTTTTCCTTGGACTACGTCATGGAACTTTTGCTATGCTGCGGCTCGTTAGGGTGGAACGTTCACGTTGGTCGGAAAAGTAGCTCAAGAGCTCCCGCAGTAGGAGCCAGCGTGACCAAGCGCTTGGCCAAGAGCTTCGGGAGTAGATGTTGTTTCCGGTTACGGGAAATCCATTTGAACTCGTAGGGGAGGGAAACCGATGGCGAGCCGTCTAGAGAAATTTTTTGCTCTCATCGTGATTTTTGCCGGAACAGCTTTCGCAGGCCCGCAGCCTGGGCTGGCGAAGAACTCTGCACCGATGGCGCCCGCGCATCCCATCAGCATGGCCGGGAAGACCGCCGAGCAGTATTACAAAAACATCAAGGTATTCAAAGGGGTTCCTGCCTCCCAAATTATCCCGGCGATGCACTTTATCGCCGCCTCGCTCGGCGTGCGCTGTACCTTCTGCCATGTGATGAAGGGCCAGCCGCCGCGTTTTGATTTTGCCAGCGACGACAAGCGGACGAAGCGCACGGCTCGCAAAATGGTTCTGATGATGCGTTCCATTGACAACAACAATTTCCATGGTCGGCTGGTGGTCACCTGCGCGACTTGCCACAATGGACATCCGCACCCCCGCTCGGTGCCGGCTCTGGCTGAAGCGAGTTTCGCCCCGCCGCCGTCACCACCGCATCCCGCTTTCGAGAGCATGCCCCTGCCCTCCAAAGTTCTCGGCGCCTATGATGCCGCCATCGGCGGTGAGGCCCCCGCGCGCAAAGTTACAACGCGTATTCTCGAGGGAACCGTTACGATGGGGCCGCATCGCACCCTTCCTGTCACGATTTATGAGAAGGCGCCCAATAAATTCCTTGACGTCGTGACCTTGCCCAACGGACGCACCGTCGAGCAAGGAACCAACGGCACCCTCGCATGGATCCGGACGCCACGCGGCGTTATGCCGGCTTTCGGTCCCGATGCGGAACAGATCCACGAGCAGGCCAATTTCTACGGCAATCTAGACGTCATCAACGTGGCCCAAGATTATCCGCATATGCGCGTTCGTGGCACGGCGAAGATAGGAGGGCAGGAAACTTATATCCTCGAGGCGCATTCCGCGCCGGGCGGCCCCTTCGAGCAGCTCTACTTTGACCGGCAAACCGGCCTCTTGCTCCGCGTGACCCACTTCACCCCGACACCGGTTGGCAATCTGCCTTCGCGGGTAGATTTTGCCGATTACCGCGATGTGGACGGAATCAAAATTCCTTATCAGGTGACCTTCACCACCACCGAGGGCGGGATGACGGAAACCTTCACGCACGTTTCGCTCGACATCCCTATCCAGGATTCCAAATTCAACATGCCGGTAGTCCACGCGGGCTCGCGGCAAGCGCGGACCGGGCCATAGCACGTTCAAATGCCTTCGGTAACAAAACGCTTGGCGTGTTCTTTGAGGATGCAGCGGTCCTGGATGACGTCGAGGCCGGCGCGACGGGCTCGGCGAGCCGCAGCCTCATGCTCGATGCCTTCCTGCATCCAGACGACCTTGGCTCGCCGGTGAATGGCGCTTTCAACGATGGGGAGAACAAACTCGGACCGACGAAAGATGACTACAACGTCAAAGGGATCGGGAACTGCTTCCAAAGAGGGGTAGGCTTTTTCTCCCAACACGGACTCTTCGTGCGGATTGACAGGGATGATGCGGTAGCCGTGGGCCTTCAAATAAGCGGCCACGCCATGGCTCGGACGCATCGGTTTTGATGACAGGCCCACAATGGCCAGCACCTTGGAGCGTTCCAGGATCGCCGAAATTAGATCCGGCGAGCCCCGTCGCCGCAGCCGCGAGGCATGAGTCAGCGAGTGTCCGGACAAACCCGTGGATGCCATCTTTTCTCCTCCCAACCCGCCCCTTCGCCTCAGTGAACGATGATTCCTGTTGCCTCTCAGCGGCGGTTGCCAGCCGGCAATGCCATCACCTTGGTCAATGCTTCGAGAAATCGTTCATTATCCGGCCGTGCGCCAATAGTAACCCGAAGCCGGGTCGGAAAGCCATAGAGTTTCATGGGACGGACGATAACTCCCTGGTGCAGAAGGCGCATGAAATCCTCCTCGCAGTCGCGCCCCGTGTCCATCAAAATGAAATTCGCGGCCGAGGGTGTGTACCGCACGCCGAGCAACGCCAATTCCTGAGTGACAAACTTCATTTCCCGGCGATTCGATTCGGCCGAGCGAGCGATGTGTTCCCGGTCATCGAGGGCTGCCAGTGCCGCCGCCTGAGCCAAACTGTTGGCGTTAAAGGGGGAGCGAACCCGGTTGAGCGCCTCAATCAGCTCGGCATGGCCTAGGCCGTAACCGATACGCAATCCCGCCAGACCGTGGACCTTTGAAAAGGTTCGCAGCACCAACACATTCCGGCCTTCACGCACGTAATCAAGAGAGTGCGAATAACCGGGCCTTTGGGCATACTCATAATAGGCTTCGTCGAGCACCACTAGCACGCTCGGTGGTATTGCGCTCAAAAAACGGTCTATGTCCTCAGCCGTCACCAAAGTGCCCGTGGGGTTGTTGGGATTGCCGATATAGACCACTTTCGTGCGGCGCGTGACTGCGCGGGCCATGGCGGTCAGGTTGATACCTTCGTCGGCAAGAGGAGTTTCGACGCGCTGGGCGCCCACCTCATCCATCGCCAGCCGATAGATGTAGAACGAAGATTCCGATGTGATGGCCTCGTCGCCAGCCGTTAAAAACGTCCTGGCTACCAGTTCTATGAGGTCGGTCGAGCCGGCTCCGAGAATGACCTGCCCCATGTCGAGCTCATGAATTTCTGCCAATCGCTGTCGGAGGTAGTAGCCGTTCCCGTCCGGATAGAGATGAATCTGATCCAACCGGCCGCGGATGGCCTCAATCGCTTTGGGTGACGGGCCAAGGGGATTCTCATTTGAGGCGAGCTTGATGGCGGTGTGACCCAGCTCACGCTCGACTTCCTCAATGGGTTTACCGGGAGGGTAAGGTCGAATCCGTCCTACCCACGGCAGCAGCAACTCGTTGAGAGGAGAACTTCTTGGCATGGTTTATCCCATCCGAGGTGCTCGGCAACACCCTCGCCGCTCCGGTCCCAGTCAGGTCGCTCC
>JAKASC010000134.1 GCA_021828245.1 Acidobacteriota bacterium | reverse complement strand
AACAGTTCGATATCCCTCGTATCAAAGTCAATTTTGGCTCCCACGGCGCCCAATACGGTCTGTCGCACGCCCGTTGAGCGATGAATATCAAAGCCCATGCGCATGAGTTTGCTGATGACGGCCTGAATCTGTTCCTCGGTAGCGGCCTCTTGCATGACGACGACCATAACTCGCTACTCCTTCCCCTGACCCTTATACGCACCGCCCTCCATGACGTGGCGCTCCAGGGCACGGGCCTCATCAATAATCCGCTCAAACAATCGCCGGATGGCTGCATCATCCAGCGGTCCGCCGTTCGACTGCACCACGTTGCGCAAAATCTGAGCTTCGCGTTCCGGCTGCCAGGCCGGCAATCCCAGCCGCTTCTTGATGTGGCCGATTTCGAGCGCGCAGCGCGACCGCTCATTCAACAACTCCACCAATCTCCGGTCCACTTCGTCAATGCGCTGTCGCCACCACTCGAGATCGCTCATGCCGCCTCGCTCTCTGTGCCGTGTTTAAGCCATTGAACAAAATCACCTATGGCCCGCGCTCCGCCGGTCGAAAAGCGTTCCTCGATCGCGTGGACGACAGCGCTGCCCACCACCGCCGCCTCGGCGAATTGTTGAACACGGCGGACCTGTTGGGGATTGGATATCCCAAACCCCACCGCGATAGGCAATGGAGTCACCGCCCGCGCGCGTTGGATGAGCGGGACCAGAGTCGCGGCTAATTCCTTTTGCTCGCCGGTCACGCCGGTGCGGGACACAAGGTAGAGAAAACCCGACGAGGTTGCCGCAGCTCGCTGGAGGCGCTCTGCCGAGGAAGTCGGCGAGGCCAGGAAAATGGTGTCCAGTCCTTCCTGCCGGACCGCCTTGAGGTAGGGATCTGCTTCCTCGGGCGTCAGGTCCACCACCAAAACGCCGTCGGCGCCGGCGGCACGCGCCTGACGGGCGAAAGCGGTCAAGCCATATTGCAGGATCGGATTGTAATAGCTGAAAAGCACCACGGGTGCTTGGATGGCTTTCCGCCAATCCTCAAGCGAAGCCAATACGTTCCGAAGCGTCGTTCCGGCTTTCAGCGCGCGCTCTGAGGCTCGCTGAATCACGGGGCCGTCGGCCAGCGGGTCGGAAAAAGGAATGCCCAACTCAATGACGTCCGCCCCCGCCTGATCAATCGCTTGCAGAATTTCGCCCGTGGCATCCAGCGATGGGTCACCCGCCGTGAGATAGACGACCAGCCCCTTCTCGCCCCGCTGAGTTAATTCGCTGAACCGGATGGAAAGCCGCGATGAAGAAGCGACCGTCATGTTTCTTAGCCTCTGAAGATCCGTCGGGCGTCGCCAGTCCTGTCGGGCGCGCGACTACAAGATACCCGCCGATTGAAAGATGCCGAGGTCTTTGTCGCCTCGCCCGGAGAGATTAACGAGCAAAATCGTCTCGCGCCCCATTCGCGGAGCCCGGCGCATGGCTTCTGCCACGGCGTGAGCCGACTCGAGCGCCGGAATGATTCCCTCCGTCCGTGAAAGCTCTCGTGCCGCCGCCAAGGCCTCTGCATCGCCGACTTGCGTGTATTCTACCCTTCCCGAGCGGAAAAGAGCCGCATGTTCCGGCCCAATGGCGGGATAATCGAGGCCCGCTGAAATCGAATGGGTCGGAGCAATGAGGCCGTCCTCGTTTTGCAAAACGTAGGTGTACGTTCCGTGCAACACGCCGGGTTTCCCTCCCGCAAAACGTGCTGCGTGATCGCCGAGCTGAAGCGAGCGTCCGCCCGCCTCAATGCCCACCATTTTGACTCCGGCGTCTGGAATGAAATCGTAAAAGAGACCAATGGAGTTGCTTCCACCGCCGACGCAGGCCAGCAAGACATCCGGCAGCCGTCCCACCATATCCATAATCTGCCGGCGGGCTTCCTGTCCAATGACCCGCTGAAACTCCCGAACCATGACGGGGTAAGGATGAGGCCCTAATACCGAGCCCATCAGATAGTGGGTGTTGCTGACATTCGTGACCCAATCTCGCATGGCCTCATTGATGGCATCCTTTAAGGTCTTTGAACCCGAGCCGACGGGAACCACCTGAGCGCCGAGCAGCCGCATCCGGAAAACATTGGGCGCCTGCCGGGCCATATCCTCTTCCCCCATATAGACGCAGCACTCAAGGCCGAACATCGCCGCTACGGTTGCGGTGGCCACCCCGTGTTGGCCGGCCCCGGTTTCGGCGATGAGGCGTGTTTTGCCCATGCGTCGAGCCAACAGACCTTGTCCCAGGCAATTGTTGATTTTATGCGCGCCGGTATGAAGCAAATCCTCCCGCTTGAGAAAAATCTGCGCTCCTCCCAGGCGGTCGCTTAGGCGGCGGGCATGGTAGAGAGGCGTGGGACGCCCCGCGAAATCCTTCAGGAGGCGCTTGAATTCACGGTGAAAGGCTGCGTCGGCCTGCGCTTCGAGGTAAGCCCGCTGGAGCTCTTCGATTGGGCTCATTAACGTTTCCGGCACAAAGCGGCCGCCGAATTCCCCAAAGCGCCCGGCAGCATCCGGCCACGGTTGGGGCATGCCGTGCGCTCCCGCTGTCGGGGTTGTGCTTTTCATGCCACTTCGCCCGCTTTCAGAAAGTTTGGTCCGCCTCTCGAACCGCCGCAAAAAAGGCCCGCAGTTTCGCGTGATCTTTAATTCCCGGCGCACCCTCCACACCGGAAGCCACATCCACCGCGTAAGGGCGCACGGCTTGAATCGCTCTGAACACATTGTCCGGTGTGAGTCCGCCCGCCAGGATCACAGGCCCCAGCCTAGCGAGGTCCTTGGCCTTTTTCCAGTCGAACGTTCGGCCGGTTCCTCCGCGGAGCTCTGGATGCTGCGTGTCCAAAAGGATAGCGCACGTGTTCATCGCCATTGCCCGGCTCGGTTCTGTAACGGGTTGTCTCTTCGTGGCGCTCTCTATAAATTCCGCTATCTGGTTTTCGTTGCCGTCTTCTCCCACGGCGACGGCCCGGATTAGAGGGAATGAACCCACGGTTTCCAATGGAGCGCCGTGCAGTTGGATGACCTGAACTCCCGCTTCTTGGGCGATCGAGGCAATGCGCTCCGTGTCGGTTTCGTCGGCGAACACGCCGACCGGGATAACGAACGGCGCAAGATGAAAGATAATCTCCCGCGCCGAGGCCGGCGCAATGTAGCGCGGAGAGGGGCGGTAGAAATTGAACCCCAAGGCATCCGCGCCGAGCTCCTCGGCCAGCTTCGCGTCCTCCAGGCGGGTGATGCCGCAGATTTTGACCCGCGTGCGCATGGTCGGTTTCACTGGGCCCTCGGAGCGAGCGCGCCCGCGAGAAGCCTGGCCAGCGCTTTGCCCGGGTCGTCTTGGAGAAGCAGATGTTCGCCGATCAAGACCGCATGGAAACCGGCGGCCGCCAGCCGCGACAAATCTTCGGCCGAGCGAATTCCGCTTTCACTCACGGCGAGACATTCGCGTGGAATCCGTGGGCGAAGGCGGTACGAGGTTTCTACCTTCACTTCAAGCGTCTTCAAGTCGCGGTTATTGACGCCAATGATTTTTGCGCCGGAGGCGACGGCCCGCTCAAGCTCGTCCTCTGTATGCACCTCCACCAGCGCCGCGATCTTAAGCCGCTCGGAAAGACTTAGTAATTCTCGCAGTTCGCCATCCGCCAGAGCGGCGACAATAAGCAACAGGGCATCCGCGCCGGCCGCCACGGATTCATACACCTGATATTCACTGACAATAAAATCCTTTCGCAAGACCGGCAGGTCGGTAGCTTGGCGGGCTGTCTTCAAATCGTCGAGGGAACCATGAAAAAACTGTTCCTCCGTAAGAACCGACAGCGCCGCCGCCCCGGCCCATTGATAGCCGCGTGCTATCTCCGCCGGACGGTAATCCTGACGAATCACGCCGCGCGAAGGCGAGGCGCGCTTCAGCTCGGCAATCACCGCCAAGCCTTCCCGCGAAAGGGCGGCGGCAAAGTCGCGCCGCTCCGTTCGTGCTTCGGCCGCCGCGCGAAGGCGGACAGAATTCACCGTAGCCTTTTGCGCCTCCAGTTGACGCAATCTCGCCTCGACGATTCGCGTCAGATGAGTTTCCGCGCTCAACTTTTCTCCATCCTTCCGGCCACGGGAGCAACCGCCTCGCGCGGCGCCCCGTTCCTTGGCGCGTCGCCGGCCCGGGGTTCGCGGGGCAACCCCCGACTAAGCTCCCACCGGAGTCCGCTTGGATATCAAGTACGCCCGGATGAAAGGATCCAGATCCCCGTCGAGAACACGGCCGGCATCGCCGACTTCAAGCTTGGTTCGATGATCCTTCACCATCCGGTAGGGATGCAATACATAGGACCGAATCTGATTGCCAAAGGCAATATCGCCCTTGGATTCCTCCACTTTTTGCGCCGCTTCTCGCCGTCGGCGTAATTCGAGCTCATAGAGACGTGAGCGAAGGAATTTCATGGCCATTTCCCGATTGCGATGTTGCGAGCGCTCGTTTTGGCACTGCGCGACCACCCCGGTGGGGAGGTGCGTAATGCGGACGGCAGAATCGGTGGTGTTGACGTGCTGCCCGCCCTTACCCGCCGAACGATACGTCTCAATTCTCAGGTCTTCGGGTTTAATCTCGATTTGAATGGTATCGTCAATTTCCGGGCTGACGAAGACAGAGGCAAAGGAGGTATGGCGGCGCGCCGCTGCGTCAAACGGCGAGATGCGAACCAGTCGGTGGACGCCGGTTTCTCCGCTCAGCAATCCATAGGCGAATTCCCCCGCGATGGTGAACGTTGCGGATTTAATTCCGGCTTCTTCGCCGACCTGAAGGTCATTGAGGGTGAACTTAAATCCGCGACGCTCCGCCCACCGGCGGTACATCCGCAAGAGCATCTCCGCCCAATCCTGCGATTCTGTGCCTCCGGCACCGGGGTGCAAGGCGACAATGGCGTTGAGACGGTCATTTTCACTCGGCAAAAGTGATGCGGTTTCTATCTGCTCAAGATCACCTCGCAGAGCGTTGAGCTCGGCTCGAACCTCGTTGGATACGTTTTCTCCTTCGCGCGCCAGCTCCAAATAGGCGCCCAGGTCTTCAATTCTCTGCGTTAATTGGCGATCGCTCTCGAGGGAGGACTCCAACCGCTTCCGTTGACTAAGAATTTGCTGGGATGTTTGTGGGTCTTGCCAGAAATCGGGGCGGCCCATCTGCTTCTCAATTTCGGCGAGCCGCTGGCGAACCGCGGCGACGTCAAAGAAAGCTCCGCAACTCTTCGGCTCGCCGTTTCAGGTCATCAAATTCTCTTTCCAACTCTTCTATCACGACGTCACCTCACGTTCTTCGACGGCCGCTTTTCGCCTGCGCCGCCCGGTCACCGCCGAGCTCGCCAGCCCCAGTAAGCCCAAAGCCGTTACCACGCCGGCGAAAACGTCACCATGTTTTGTGTAGAATGTCTCTCCGGTCAGGTACTGAAATCCGCCCACTAAGATTCCGAAGCGGTTGCGCCGGATCCTTTGAACGACACGGCCGTAGGGATCCACAATGGCGGTGATGCCATTGTTCGTATCCCGTAACAGATAGCGGTGATTTTCAATGGCACGAAAACGAGCCATCCAAAAGTGCTCTTCCCCCGCCGAAGAGTTGCCGTACCAGCCGTCATCAGAGATGTTGACCAATACCTGCGCCCCGGCACGAACAAACCGGGTGATCAGTTGCGGGAAGATAGCTTCATAACAAATAAAAACCCCAATCGTCCCCTCGGCCGTTTTGGCCACCCGCACATGGGTGCCGGGCACAAAATTGCCCACCTGAGCCGTGATTTTCCCCGTTTTCCCAGGGAAAGCCCACCACGGAACGTACTCGCCAAACGGCACCAAGTGTATTTTATCATAGCGTAGCAAGACCTGGCCTTTGGGATTCAAAACCACGGCTGAATTCTGCGGCATGGAAAGCGAGCCATTTTTGAAGGTTACCGTCCCGGCAATCACATAAGCTCCTGAATCCTTGGCCATCGTTTCAAGCGCGGCATGGAAAACAGGGTCGCGGTCGAAATAGAACGGCGCCGAGTCCTCCGGCCAGACCAACAGAGGAGCTTGCTTCGCGTGAAGCCGCTGGGCCGCGCGAATGCTTTCCTCCACCAGATGGTCGAGCGGCTGCGGGTGAATCCAAGGCGCCCATTCATCAGCGGCTGCTCCCGCCAATGGCACGTTGGGTTGTACCAGAATGGCGTCAGCACGGCCCGGTGCTAGCCGGGGCGGTCGCAACCCTCGATTGGTCAGCACCAGGCCCACCACCCAACCCGCCAGGAACACCCATAGCCATTTCCGCCGAGGATAGATGATGGCCGCAAGGATGACGGCACTGGTTGCCGCTGCAAGAAACGAAAGTCCGTAAACGCCCGTCGTCGAAGCCATCTGCTGCAAGCCTTCTGCCCTAACCGCGTACCCCAGAAGATCCCAGGGGAAACCGGTAAACAGATACGTGCGCGCCCATTCGCTCCCCACCCATAAGCACGGGGAAAGACAAATACCCCAAGCCCGTGACCGTCGGGCAACGATAACCTCAGCCAGTCCGAAGGCGCCGGGAATGAGGGAGAAAAGCCCGGCGAACAAGAGAAGAATTCCA
>JAKASC010000133.1 GCA_021828245.1 Acidobacteriota bacterium | reverse complement strand
GGTCGGCGAAGCGGGCGGGACGGATTCCTTTGGCAACACGATTGTGACCCAAGATACCGGAGACGCCTTTACTCCGGACGAGACCGAATTCAACATCTTCAACACGGATGAAAAGCTGGCGGCGCTTCAATCCCTGGCGCAGATGCTCCGGTCGGTGCCCGGCCGCAAATCGGTGATTCATTTTTCGAGCGGCATTGAGCAGACCGGGGTGGACAATGAAGCCCAACTGCAGGCGACGATTGATTCGGCGAATCGCTCGGACGTTTCCTTTTACACGCTCGACGCGCGCGGCTTGATGGCGTTGCCGCCCGGGGGAGGCGCCTCGGCGGCCAGCCCCTCGGGAACCGCAATCTACACGGCCGACGCCGTCTCCTCACAGTTGAGTTCGCTCCACAACAGCCGTGAAACCCTCTCGACCCTGGCCACCGACACGGGTGGGCGGATGTTCACCGACTTGAACCATTTCGCGCCCGTGTTTCAATACGTGCAAAAGGTCAACTCGACCTACTATTTATTGGGTTATTCACCCTCTAACACCAAAGCCGACGGCAAATATCGCCGCCTTCGCGTCGTGGTGACGGGAGAACCCGGACTGAAGGTGGAAGCGCGGCCGGGTTATTACGCTCCGGTCAGCTTCGGACGCTCTTCAAGCGAGCAGAAGGAAGTGGAATTGGAAGAGGCCATGAATTCCCCTGTGCCGATTCTCGACCTGCCGCTCGCCGTGGAGACGCCTTACTTTCTTCAGCCGGATGGTCATTATTGGGTGGTTCTGGCCGCGAAAATTCCCGGCTCGGCGGTTCCTTTTCGCCGGCACTCGGCGATTCATCGAACCGAATTTGATTTTGCCTGGCGCGCCACCACGGCCGGCGGCAAGATCGCCGGCGCGCTGCGCGATACCCTTTCCGTCAAGCTGAATCCGTCCACCTACCAGCGCGTCCTCAAAGGAAACATTCTCTACGAAGGCGCGATGGTCTTGCCGCCGGGAACCTACACCATCAAGGTCGTGGCGAGAGAGAATCTTACCGGCAAGGTGGGAACCTTCGAGAAGGCTCTTGTGCTTCCCCCGGTGACCAGGAACGGACTGGAGTTAAGCTCGGTGGTGCTGTCGAACGAATTGTCAAAAAAGTCGAGCCTGGAGGTGAGGCGTGGCCCGCACGGCCCGTGGTTCATGATGGCTCCGGGAGCCGAGATGCTTCAGCAGACGCCACTGACCGTGGGGGCGCAAGCGGTTCTGCCGAGCGTCACCCGCGTCTTCAGAACCAACCAAAATCTTTACATCTATTTCCAATCTTACGGGAGCCGGCCTGTGCTCGCGCTCAAGCGTACTCCCCACGCACCCGCCGGACCCCCGCCCTCGATGGCCGTGGTTTTCTTCCGCAACGGCGTGCAAATTTCCGAGGCCGGCCCTTACCCGGCCCAACATGTGGCCTCACCCGGCGGCGTCACGACGTACTTTGCAAAAATTCCCCTCGATAAATTTCCCCCCGGCCGCTATTGGATGCAGGTGAACGTGATGGATCCGGTTGCCAATCAAGTAGCCTTCGCGCGCGTCCCGTTGGCCATTATGCCGACGGTAAGCCCCGCGACGGCGCACGCGGCTTTGACAGGTGGCTCTTCGGGTTCTTGAAAAAGCTCGGGACAACCGAGGAGCATGAACCGGCTGGTGACAAAGACGATGAGCTTGAGGGCTAGTTGCGCACCTTGGCCAGCAACTCGACGAATTTCTGCTCACGTTCTTTTTGGTCGAGGCCTAGGCGCTTCTCCATGACCTGCGTGGTATTCATGGAACAGAATTTGGGGCCGCACATGGAACAGAAGGCGGCATCTTTGTAATACTCATCGGACAGCGTTTCATCGTGCATGGAGCGAGCCGCCTCGGGATCGAGAGAAAGCTCGAATTGTTTGTTCCAGTCGAAAAGAAATCGCGCGTAGGAGAGCGCGTCATCACGGTCGCGCGCGCCGGGCCGGTGACGGGCAAGGTCGGCGGCGTGGGCGGCAATTTTGTAGGCAATAATGCCCTGGCGCACGTCGTCCCGATTGGGCAAACCGAGATGCTCTTTGGGCGTGACGTAGCAGAGCATGGCGGCGCCCTGCCAGCCGATCATCGCCGCGCCGATGGCCGACGTAATATGATCGTAGCCGGGAGCGATGTCGGTGACGAGCGGCCCCAGCGTGTAGAACGGCGCTTCGTGGCAAAGCTCGGCTTCCATGTCCACTTGCAGCTTGATCTGGTCCATGGGAATGTGGCCGGGACCCTCGATCATCACCTGGACGTCGTATTCCCACGCCTTGCGAGTCAACTCGCCGAGCGTCCGGAGCTCGGCGAATTGGGCTTCGTCGCTGGCGTCGGCGATCGAGCCGGGGCGCAGGCCATCGCCCAGGGAAAAGGACACGTCGTATTTTTGGAAGATTTTGCAAATGTCGTCAAAATGGGTGTAGAGGAAGTTCTCCTGATTATTCTCAACACACCACTCGGCCATGATCGCCCCGCCGCGGCTGACGATGCCCGTGATGCGCTTTCGCGTCAGCGGGATGTGCTCGCGCAAGACGCCGGCGTGGATGGTCATGTAGTCCACGCCCTGCTCGGCCTGCTCTTCAATCACTTCGAGCATCAATTCCGGAGTCAGATCGCGGACGCGAGGCACGCGGGCAATCGCTTCGTAAATCGGGACGGTGCCGATGGGGACGGGGCTGTGGCGGAGAATTGCCTCGCGAATCTGGTGAATGTCGCCGCCGGTTGAAAGGTCCATCACCGTGTCCGCGCCAAAGTGAACGGCGGTATGGAGCTTGTCGAGCTCCTGCTCGATGTTGGAGGTCGTCGCGGAGTTGCCGATGTTGGCGTTAATCTTGCATCGCGCCGCCACACCGATGGCCATAGGTTCCAGTTCGACGTGGCGGATGTTCGCCGGAATGATCATTCGGCCGCGAGCCACTTCGTCGCGGATTAATTCCGGCGAAAGATTTTCGCGCTTGGCCACGTATGCCATCTCTTCGGTGACGATGCCCTGCCGGGCGTAGTGCATTTGCGTGACGACGGGCCCTGGCCGCTTGGCAACCCATTCCTCGCGAGTTGGACTCAACATGACTCTTTCCCCCTGTGCCGCCTTGAGCGTCTTGGCATAGATTCGCTCGATTTCAGTTTAACGCCGCGGTGGATGACGCGCAACGCAGCGATTTTGCCAGCCCGCCGTTTTGCCTCGCGGTGGCCGGGCAAAGCATGGCCCGAGCCATCGTGCCCCTGAATTTTTCTTGGTCTATTGAACTCGGCGCGGCGGCTCGTCCGCCGAAGTTTCATCGAGAGGTTTCCGTCCCGCGAAACCTTCCTCCAACCCATGCCACCAGCCGATACGCTTTTCACCGAGCTTCCAGCAGAGCAAGGCTTCTTGCCCTTCGATGATGCTTGGAAAATCCACCAGCCCTTCCTCCAAGTCCTTGACGATACAGCCGGTCTGTTGGATTGTAGCAATCCGTTCTGCAATTTCGGCGGCAACCCGCTCCGAGGTCTCCTTCTTTTTAGCCAGTTCCGCAAAGGGTGGAATCGAGCCTCCCAAGGCCATGACGCGCGCCGCGGCGATTGCCAACTCTTCGCGCAGCGCGTCCAGTTTCTTTTTCTGATCTTGGGCCTCCACCAGAAACCCCTCGATCTTCGGTAAGAGTTCTTCGGCCTCGTGGCGGCTAAAGTGTTTTGTTCCCATGCTTGACCTTTGACTCGCTTTGTATCGCCTCGCCGGCGATCTCGGAGCGGTCCGGCCGCGACGCGCCAGCCGTCTCCGGCGCCGCGGGCAATGAGGCTTTTCCCGATTCAGGCGCGCCCCTAGGTCAGTCCCCGAAGGGTTATTGCGCCGTCCAGCCGCCGTCAATCAGAATCTCAGTTCCGGTAATGAACCCTGCCGCCTCCGAGCATAAGTAAAGCGCCAGTTGGCCAACCTCTTCCACCCGCCCCCACCGCCCCAGAGGAATCCTGGAAGTAAATTGCTGATGGACTTCCGGATGGTTCAGTAGCTCTGCGTTCATCTCCGTAGCGAAGGGGCCGGGGCTGATGGCGTTGACCGTGATGCCGTCGCCGGCCAACTCCAACGCCAACGCGCGGGTCAAGCCAACCATTCCCGCTTTGCTTGCTGAATAAGCGGCACGGCCCGGCAGCGAAATGCGGCTCATCATGGACGCCACATTGATGATGCGCCCGTAGCCTTGCCCCTTGAGGTGGGGCACGAAAGACCGGCACATCAAGAAGACGCTCGTCAGGTTGGTGTCCTGAACGCGGTGCCATTCCGCCAGCGTAAACTCCGCGAGCGGCTTGCGAATGTTTATGCCGGCGTTGTTAATCAAAATGTGGATCTTCCCAAAAGCCGCCAAAACGTCCCGCTCAAGTTTGCGGACCTGGCTTTCCTGGGTAACATCGGTTTGAAACTCTTGCGCTTGACCTCCCGCTCGTTTCACCTCTGCGGCGACTTCGTTCAATTTCACAATGTCGCGGGCCACCAAGGCGAGCAAAGCTCCGGCGTCGCCCAGCGCGAGGGCGATGGCCTTGCCAAGTCCCCGGCTGGCACCCGTAATGACGGCTACTTTGCCCATCAGTCGCTGGTCGCTCATCGGCAATTTCCGAAGTTCAAAAAGGTGCCGCAGTGACGCCGCCTAAAGCTTTCCGGCGCGCTAGCGGATGGCAAGCATTCGGTCGAGCGCCTGGCGCGCCCACTGGCGTGTTTCGCTGTCCACTTGAACGCGGTTGACTACATGCCCCGCGACCAGACTTTCCAGGGTCCAACAGAGATGCTGGGGAGAAATCCGATACATGGTGCTGCACAGGCAACCACAATCGTCGAGCGAGATCACGCGCCGGTCGGGATACTCCTGCGCCAGGCGGTTCACCAGGTGAATCTCGGTGGCCACGGCCCACTGACTGCCAGGCGGCGATTCGCTCACTCGCCGAATAATGAATTCGGTCGAGCCCACTTCATCGGCCAATTGGCAGACATCCCAGCGGCACTCCGGATGGGCAATGACCCGAATCCCCGGGTACGTTTGACGAACCTTCTCCACGTGCTGCGGCAGGAAGCGCTGGTGAACGGAGCAGTGGCCTTTCCATAGAATCATTTTTGCGGAGCGAATCTGCTGCTCCGTCAGGCCACCGAGTTCCTGGTGAGGATCCCACACGACCATCTGTTCAAGCGGAATCCCCATCCGATAGCCAGTGTTTCGTCCCAGGTGCTCGTCCGGCAAAAACAGTCCCTTTTCGCCTTGGGTGAAGGCCCATTCCATCACCTTGCGGGCGTTCGAGGAGGTGCAGACGGCGCCGCGCCGCCGCCCCACAAATGCCTTGATGGCCGCGGTGGAGTTGATGTACGTCACCGGAACCATCGTCGCCGGCGTCACGCGGCTCAGTTGCTCCCATGCCACCTCAACCTGCTCGAGTTCCGCCATATCCGCCATGGAGCAGCCGGCATTCATGTCAGGGAGGATGACGACTTGGTGTTCGGCGCGCAAAATGTCGGCCGCTTCCGCCATGAAATGCACGCCGCAGAAGACAATGTAATCCGCTTCCGTTCGGTTGGCCGCCAGTTGCGACAGTTTGAGTGAATCGCCGCGGTAATCGGCAAATTTCACCACCTCGTCACGTTGGTAGTGATGCCCGAGAATGACCAGTCGCGCTCCGAGCGTCGCCTTGGCGCGCGCGATGCGGTCGTCGAGCTCGCGGTCAGAAAGCTGGACGTAATTCTCCAGAACCGGCAAGGCAATTGCTGTTTCCATGCTCTTATTCTACCGGAAACGCTTCGTTCCCGCTATAAAGCCCGCTTCCACTAGGCAGATGTGGGTGAGATGCGCCACCTAGAGCTGATCCCGGCCCGTGAGCGTCATCCCCGCGCCAGATTGGAATAGACCGGCAGGTTGTGATGGGAGTCCGTCGTCACCACGGACTATCGCTTCCGCAGGCAGAGCAGATTGTCCAGAGGCATCGGCCGATACACGCGCTTGTGATTCACTACCCAGCCACGGCGTTTCAGCTCTCGCGTCATCCGCGGCCACCCGTAGCAGGGAAATTCCAGCACCGCCAATCTAATGGATTAGAAGACGACGGTGCCACTCAATTTACGAATTCGTGTTCGATGTGGATCAGAAATGGGGAGCACTTCCACTCAACTCCCGCTCAGGAACGGGATCAAATAACTGGTGGTGTTGGCGAAGTCCGTTCAGCTTGCGGCGGCAGGACCGCCCTTCGCTTGGGAGAAATAGCTTTCGATCTCTTCCAGCGTCTTACCCTTCGTCTCCGGCAGGAAGAATGTCACCGTGACAAAGTAAAGGACCGTGAAGCCGGCGAAAAGCAGGAACATCGTCGTGTAGCCGTAGCGACCCACGGTGGGGAGGAATATCGCCGCCAGGAACGTCGCTACGGCCTCGTTGATCACCAAGGCGATGCTCATGCCGTTGGACCGAATGCGGGTCGGCATCAGTTCCGACAAGGCCAGCCAAACGCAGATCCCCGGCCCCAACGCATAGAAGGCGACAAAAGCAAACAGGGTAAGAGCCACCAGCCAGCCATTTTTGCGGGTGGGCAACGGCGTAATCAGGGCGTGCTCGATGCGCAGC
>JAKASC010000132.1 GCA_021828245.1 Acidobacteriota bacterium | reverse complement strand
GGCGGACCTTTGGGCGCGGCTGCAACCGCATCGGCGGGAAGCCATCGCCCGCTACAGCACCCCTGTGCGCCGCACCATCGCTCTCACCGACGCCTATTTGCGCTTCGCCACGGGCGCTTATTTGGGACGAACCTACAGCATCTACTTGGACTTTCTCGGCGCCGCCCATCAGGTGCAAGGGCGCATCTATCGAGATCACTACTATTTGGTCATTATGCCGTCGCGTCGGCTTAAGCTGCGCGAAATCCGGTATCAATACCTCCATTTCCTACTCGACCCGCTGGCCGTCAAGTATGCTCCGCAAATTCAGAAACTCTCTCCGCTCGCCGCCATTGCCCGCAAGGCCCCAGCCCTCGGCAGCGATTATAAAAATGATTTTTCGTTGCTCCTGACGGAATGCCTGATTCACGCGATCGAGTTGCGGATGGATCGCACCCCCCCCGCGCAGGCTCAGAAAGAAGTGTCGCGGCTGGCTTCGCAAGGGCTGATTTTGACCCCTTACTTTTACAAAGCGCTGGGAGAATTTCAGAACCAGGATGCCTCGATGGACGTCTTTTACCCCAGCATGATTCGCGGCATCAACCTGCGCCAAGAAACCACCGAGCTGGCCCAAATCAAGTTCGCGCCCGCTCCGCGACCCGCCCTCCCTCCCACAGCCCACCTTTCCGAGAAGACGCGTCTGCTGGATCACGGCGACAATGACATTTACGACGGTCAATACCAGCAAGCCCTCACTGTTTTCACCCAAGTGTTGAAGCAGATTGACGCGAAGAGCGCCCACGCCTTGTTTGGCATGGCCGTGGCCGAGAGCAGCCTCGGCAAGCCGGACCTGGCGGAAAAATACTTCAAAATGACGCTGGCCTCGGCGCGCGACCCGCGGCTGGTCACCTGGTCTCACATCTACCTGGGCCGCATCGCCGACCTCAATGGAAATCGCAAGGAAGCTCTGGCTCAATACCGTGCCGCTTCGGTCACGGCCGCCGCTTACCCACAAGCCCTGCGCGCCGTCCAGGAGGGTCTCCAGCATCCATTTGGCTCTGAATGATCGCTCGATGAGCTGCCGCGAACGCTCGCCGCAGGCTTGTCCGGCAAAGCGCCCTCAGGCACCGCGCGGTGAACTCCCGGGCTGAACGACGGTTGCTGGGGGACGGGTAAACTTATCCTTGACTCGGTCGCCTCCCGGAACCACAGTTAGAGGAAGCTGGCGCCGCGGAAGGTAATCAACTGAAGCCCTGGCGGGGGAAAGGCGAAAGGAAAGCATGAGCGAGACGGGAGTTCACAGCTCGGAGATTCATGAGCGGCTGAAGGCGGCGCTTGCCGACTCCCATTTGCAGGAAGCCTATCGTTCCTCAACGCTGCGGCTTTATACCCACCGGCTGAAAGCTACCCAGGAGCTGACCGACTTCGAGCGGCTGCGGGAGCAGGCACGGGAGCTAAAGCGCGAGGTCATCGAGCACTTGGACTTTTACCTCGACCAATTCGCCCGCAACGTGGAGCGCGCTGGCGGCGTGGTGCATTGGGCGGAAACGGCCGAACAAGCCTCGGCCACGGTGGTCGAAATCTGCCAAAAGGCCGGCGCGCGCGAAGTGGTCAAAGCCAAGAGCATGGTCGGCGAAGAGATCGAGCTGAATGAAGCGCTGGAGCGCGCGGGCATTCGCCCCGTCGAGGGCGACTTGGGCGAGCTGATTCTGCAACTCGCGGGCGAGCGGCCCGCCCACATTGTGGCGCCCGCTATCCACAAAACGCGCCAGGATGTGGCCGACCTGTTCGCCCAAAAACTTCACGCTGAACGCACCGAGGAGCCGGAGCGTTTGACCGCCATCGCCCGCCGGGCGCTGCGCGAAGTGTTTGCGCGCGCCGGCGTGGGATTGAGTGGGGCCAATTTCGCCGTCGCGGAAACCGGCAGCCTCGTGGTGATTGAAAACGAAGGGAACATTCGACTGGCAACCACGGCTCCGCCGGTCCATGTGGCGCTGGTGGGAATCGAAAAATTGATTCCGCGCTTCGCCGACCTAGCCGTGTTTTTGCGCCTACTGGCGCGCTCGGGAACTGGGCAAAAACTGACCAGCTACACCTCCATCCTCACCGGGCCGCGCCGCGCCGGCGAAGATGGGCCACGAGAAATGCACGTGGTGCTGGTGGATAACGGCCGCGTGGGCGCGCTGGCGGATGAGAAGATGCGGGAGGCGCTCTATTGCATTCGTTGCGGCGCCTGCCTGAACGCTTGTCCCGTCTATCGCAAGATCGGCGGCCAGGCTTACGGGTGGGTTTATAGCGGACCGATCGGCGCGCTGATTACGCCGCAGTTTGTGGGCATCGGCCAGGCGCGCGAATTGCCGTTTGCTTCCTCGCTGTGTGGAGCTTGCCGCGAAGTCTGCCCCGTGAAGATCAATATTCCGGATTTGCTGTTGCACCTGCGCTCGAAGGCTCAGCAAACAACGCCCGCCCCGCGACCCCAAGCCTCGCCGCTGTCGGAGCGCGCCTCGATGCGGTTGTGGGCTTGGGCGATGCAGCGGCCGTGGGCCTACGCGATGGGCGGTTGGCTGATGCGCGCGGGCCTGAAGACGCTCGGGCGATGGGACTCGCCTCGGCAATGGATCCGGCGGTTTGGGTGGTTTCCGCTCTCGAGTTGGACCAAGGGCCGCGATTTACCCGCTCCAGCGCCGCAACCCTTCAGAAAACGATGGAAGTAACGCGCCCGTTTTTTGAACGTCTCGCCCCTTTGCCGCGAGCCTGCTCCCTCCGGCACGAGGCGCTTTCCTACGGCCGTCCCCCGGAGCGGCGTCAACTGCGGGCTCAGCACCAGCATCCTCACCAAATCAATTTCATTCCAAACTGAATCTCCCGCGCGCTCGTCGAAGTGCTCGTGATAACGCCGGCGCTGGGCGAAGGAGGGCCTGCCGGCTGAGTGAAGACGATCAAGTTCGGGGTGTTGAAGTTGGTGTGGTTGAACAGGTTGAAGAACTCCGCCCGAAACTCGAGCCTGACCCGTTCGCTGAGGGGCGTATTTTTCAGAACCGAAAGGTCGAGATCGGCGAGACCGGGGCCGATGAGCGTGTCCCGCCCGACATTCCCAAAGGTGCCGTTCGGGGGCACGATAAAGGCATGCGGGTTGAAGTATTGGTTGGGGCTGCCCAGCACGACCGGCCCGTGGAAAGCCGGGTTCCAAGACGGCCGCACCGAGTTGCGGGTATCGCCATTATTCGAAGGATTAAAGCTCAACTGGGGCGTAAAAGGAAAACCGGAACGCAACTCTTCGATGGCGTTGAGTTGCCAGCCGCTTGCAATCTTCTGACTCCAGCCGTCGGGGGTTGTGAAAAATCGCTTACCCTCTCCGAAAGGCAGGTCGTAAGTTCCGCTAAAAACGGCGACGCTTCTCACGTCGAAGGTGGATAAACCGTAGTCCAGGGAAAGGTTCCACGGGTCCATAACTAACCCGGGGGCGTTGGTGGCGGCGCTCGGATTGAGCGTGTCTCCGTTATCGAGGCTCTTCGACCAAGTGTAAGCCGCTCGCAAGCCCAAACCGCCGCTGAAGCGCCGCCTCAGCTCCGCCTGAAGGGCGTTATAGGAGCTCACGCCCTCGGAAAACCACGACCAACTGTTGGCCAGCTCGGGATTGGGCAGGGGCGTTCCTGGCGCGATGTAGAGTGTCCCTCTTGCGAGGCCGTTTGGACACGGCGCCGCCGGGCAAACCACCGGCGCGGGGGCGTTGGCGTCCAGGCTGACTATTTCGTGGTAACCGTGGGAGCCGACGTAGCTCACTTCGGCGACCGTATTGACCCCGAGCGCGCGCTCAATCCCGAAACGGTAAGCAGCCACCATGGGCGTTTCGAGACTGGGCTGCACGCCCGCCGGCTCGATCAGGGCACCGGCCGGCAAGCCATTCGTCGGATTCAGCGGAAAGAAGGACAACGGCACGTTTTTCAGGTGAATCGTGGTGTTGAACGGAGCGTTCTGATCCAGGCGGTAACTCAAGGCGTCTTGCAAATCAGCGTACAAACCGAACCCAGCGCGAATCACGGTTTCCCCGTTGCCCGACGGGTCCCAGGCGATTCCCAGCCGCGGTTGTGGCAAGAACCTCGCCTTGTTGACGGTGAAGACGGAAGACGCCACCCGAGGCTCCGTTTCCATAATCCCTTGCTGGTTAAAGATGTAATTCGCCGCCCGGTTTCTGGCTTCGTTCCAGCCGTTGGTGAATTCGTCGCGGAAACCGAGGGTGAGCGTCAGGTTCGGCCGCAACAACACGCTGTCTTGGGCGTACCAGGCGCCTTCGAGCGAACGCCACTCCATGGCGGTCGGTGCCGGGACGGCCACGAACGTGGAGACATTGCCTTGCAAAAAATCTTCCAGGCTTGCGAACGAGGCTTGGCCGTACTGCGAAAGCGCCAGCCGGTCATTTGATTGAATCTGTTGCATCCACACGCCCACAGTCCATTGCTGACGCCCGCGGTGAATCGCGACATGGTCTTCGTAAGTAAAAAGATTGCGGTGGATAAACAGATGGCTGCCGATATTGCTTCCTGCCAGGCTGATTTGGGCGGCGGCGTTCGGAGAGGCGCCCCCGCCGATCACCACCGCGCCGATCGGCCGGCCGCGAATAAAGCCCGGCAAAGCCACGGCCGAGGCTCCCGTAAAAAAATACGCCGCGCGAGAGAAACCGATGCGCGCCACATTCAGCGCCGTGGGGGAAAAAACGTGCGTCTCCTCCAGGCTCGCAACCTGCTCCGTCAGATTTTCCAGGTCCAGGCTGAGCGGATTGACGCTGGGGGTAGAATCCGCGCTGCGGTCGAGTGTGTAAACCCCGCTCAAAGCGTCGCGCTGGGAAAACTGCTGGTCCAGCCGCGCTGTTCCAAAATCTTCCCGCACGGTTTGCAGTGGGTGGCTGAACGCCTCCGCAATGCCGCCGCCGAGATCGGGGCCGTTCGGCTGCGGCCAGAGCGAGAAAAGCGGCGCGACGCCCGGTGCCAGGCCCACCGCTTCCACGGTTCCGTTCAGTCCGGGCAAATCGCCCTGGCGCGCGGCCGCATCCGGCACCAGAGCCACATTGCTCAACCGCAAATGCTGGCGATAGCCTTCGTAATTGCCAAAGATAAACGTTCGGTTCCTTTTGAGCGGTCCGCCCAGCGAGCCGCCAAATTGGTTGCGCTGGAAAGGAGGCGGCGCGCCACGGTCAAAAAAGTTTCGGGCATCGAGCGCGCCGTTGCGAATAAATTCAAATGCCGAGCCGTGCCAGCGGTTGGTTCCCGAAGCCGTGATGATGCTGATTTGCGCCCCCGGCCTCTTGCCGTAAGAGGCGCCATAGGGCGCGGTCACCACGTTGAATTCCTGAACCGCATCCACGCCCAAAAGCTGCCCGCTGGTTCCTGCCGGTTGCATGTTGATTTCTGCCGCACCGGTATATTCAATGCCGTTCAGAAGGAAGAGATTCTCCTGCGGCCGGCGCCCCAGCACCGCAAACATGTTTCCCACCGCCGAGTTCGAGACGCCAACCCCGCCCGCTTTTTCCGAGGTGTAATCCACCACGCCTGGATCGAGCACGAGCAATCGGTCGTAACTTCGGCCATTAAGGGGAAGATTTCTGATTTCCTTTCCCTGCACCATGCCTCCGCTTGGCGTGGTCGAGAGATTCATTAACGGAGCTCGCGCCTTCACGGTCAACGATTGCTGCAATTCGCCGATAGAAAGCGCAAAGTTGATTACCGCGTGCTCCACCGCGCCGAGTTCGACCGTGTTCCGAACAACCGGCTGAAAACCCTCCTTCGTCACCCGGAGCCGATAGCGTCCTGCGGGAAGCGCCACCAAGCCGTAGAACCCCTGCCCATCGGTGGCAGTCGAACGAACCAGGCCCGTTTGGAGATTGCGCGCTTGAACCGTGGCCCGAGCGACGGGACGGCCCGCCGGGTCCGCGACGCGGCCTGAAATCGTCGCCGTCACCTGAGCCTGAGCCGGCAAGCCCGCAGCCGCAATCAACAGCACCGCAAGCGATAGCCGCTTGCCCCGAGCACCGAAGCAGGTGCACGGGAATTGCCTTGCTACGATGCTCAATCTCGAGGGCATGGTTCACTCCAGGGACGCAAGCAGCGCTGACCGCCATGGTAGCGAGGCCCTCGATATGAGTCAAGTTATAGAATGGATAGATGCGATTATATGCGCATTATCATATCATTTACTGAAATTCGCTGTACGCGACGGCGTGAGGCAGGCATGTTCTGGAGACTTAACGGCGGCTTCGCGGGTAGCGCGCCTCGACCGTGGTTCGCATCCCGCCACGCGTCGCAAACTCGCCTCGCACCACCGCCCATTTGGGCCGGCAAGCTCGCGCCACATCTTCCAGAATGCGGTTCACGGCGTTCTCATAAAAGATGCCCAAGTTGCGATAGGCCAAAATGTAATACTTCAGCGATTTCAGCTCCAGGCACTTCTTGTCCGGCAGGTAATGCAGCGTGATGGTTCCAAAATCGGGCAGGCCGGTGCGCGGGCAAATCGAGGTGTACTCCGGGATGGAAATCGTGATTTCATAGCCCCGGTACTGATTCGGCCACGTCTCAATGGCCGGCAAAGAAGCACGGACTCCAGAGGCGGCGTGTTCGGCGGTATAGGTCGGCTTTT
>JAKASC010000131.1 GCA_021828245.1 Acidobacteriota bacterium | reverse complement strand
CGATCTATATGTGCTCGTGGATCACACGCACAAGTACAGCTTGGCGGATTTACGGACCTTGCAGGACTGGTATTTGCGGTACCAGTTGGAGACAGTCCCGGGCGTGGCCGAGGTCGCCACCATTGGCGGCTTTGTGCGGCAATACCAGGTGAAGCTGGATCCCGACAAACTGCGCGCCTACAACATTCCGCTTTCCCGCGTGATTCGGCGCGTGCGCGAGAGCACCAACGAAGTGGGCGGACGGGTGCTCGATTTGGGCGGCGCGGAATACATGGTCCGCGGCCTTGGCTATTTCCACTCCTTAAAGGACCTCGACAATATCCCCGTCGCCACCACGAAGAACGGCGTTCCCGTGCTCATCCGGGATCTTGGCACGGTGTCGTTTGGGCCGGACATTCGCGAGGGAGCAGCAGACTGGAACGGCGAGGGTCAAACCGTCGGCGGCATCGTCGTCATGCGCTACGGCATGAATGCCCTCCAGGTCATCAACGGCGTCAAGAAAAAGCTCGCGCAAATTCGCTCCTCCCTGCCGCCCGGCATTGAAATCAAGGCGGGCTATGACCGTTCGGGCCTCATTGAGGCGTCCATCAACACCTTGAAGCGCGACCTGCTGGAAGAGATGCTGGTGGTCAGTCTGGTCATCATCATCTTTCTTTTCCACTTTCGCTCCGCTTTGATTCCCATCCTGACGATCCCGATTGCCGTCATCGGTTCCTTCCTCCCCATGTATTACCTTCACGTCAGCTCGAACATCATGTCGCTGGGAGGGCTCGCGCTCGCCATTGGCGTGCTGGTGGACGCAGCCATTGTGATGGTTGAAAACGGGTACCGGCATCTTGCCGAGCGCTCATCGCAGCCGCCTTCCGCTTCGCCAGGGCACGAACCATCAAGCAACGAGTCCCAGCAAGCCGACCATCGCCCACCGGCCGCCATTGCGCCGTCTCCCGCGTCGCCGCTGCCGGTGACAGCGCGTGAGCGCCGCCGCATCCTGATTGACGCTGCCAAGGAGGTCGGCCCGGCGCTTTTCTTCTCGCTGGTCATCATTGTTGTTTCATTTCTTCCTGTCTTTCTTTTGCAAGCCCAAGAAGGCCGCATGTTTAGGCCGCTCGCCTGGACCAAAACCCTTTCCATGAGCCTTGCCTCCATTTTGTCCATCACCCTCGTGCCGGTGCTCATGTTGATCTTCATCCGGGGCAAATTGCGCCCGGAATCCAAGAATCCTATCTCTCGCTTCACTCAGGCAATCTATCTGCCCATTCTGCGGTTTTGCCTCCGGTATCGGAAGACCACGTTGCTCCTCAGCCTGGCGCTTCTCCTGCTCTCCATCCCGCTTGCCGAGCGGATAGGCAGCGAGTTTATGCCCTCGCTGTTTGAGGGATCCGCGCTCTACATGCCCACCTCGTTGCCCGGCATTTCGATTGGCCAGGCAACCCAGTTGCTTCAGGAGCAAGACCGCATCATCAAATCGTTTCCAGAGGTCAAAAGCGTTTTTGGCACGGTCGGGCGGTCGAATAGCGCCACCGATAATGCGGGCCTCAGCATGTATGACACAACGATCATGCTGAAACCCCGCCACGAGTGGCCGCGTGGCATGACTTACGCCAAACTCATTCGCCGGATGGACGCCAAGTTGCAATTCCCCGGCCTCACCAACACCTGGACGATGCCCGTCGAAAACCGCCTGGATATGGAACTGACCGGCATGAAAACGCCCCTTGGTCTGAAGGTTCAAGGGCCAACTTTGGAAGGCATCCAGCGCGTCGGCGCCCAGATCAGTCAAATTCTTTCTTCCATGCCCCAGGTGGCGTCAACCTTTGCTGAAAAAGCAGCCCAAGGCTTTTACATCAACATTCAAGTGAACCGCGCGCTAGCGGCCCGCTACGGCCTCACTGTGGCGGACGTTCAGCGCGCCGTCGAATCCGGGATCGGCGGCGAAGACATTGCGGTGAACATTCAGGGGCGCGAGCGGTTTCCCATTAACGTGCGCTACAACCGCGACTTTCGGGACAACCTGAACGCCTTGGGTCAAGTGGTCATTGCCACGCCCACCGGCGCGCAAATTCCCTTGGGCGAGGTCGCCCGGATTTATTTCTCGCGAGGCCCGTCGAGCATCCGCGACGAAGAAGGGCAGCTCACCGGCTACATTTATCTCAATCTCAACACCTCGAACTACGGCGGCTTTGTCGAGCGCGCCACGCGCTTGCTCAACCAGAAGCTCCAGCTTCCACCCGGCTACACGTATCATTGGTCGGGCGAATACGAGTTCGAGTTGCGCGCCAAGAAACGCCTGGAGCTGATTGTTCCCATCGTGTTCTTCGCTATCTTTCTCTTGCTCTACATGGTTTTTCATTCCACCGCCGAAGCCGCCATGTTGTTCTTCCCCACATTTTTCGCCCTGACCGGCGGTCTCCTCCTGCAATGGCTGATGGGTTATCTGTTCAGCGTGGCGGTCTGGATCGGCTACATTGATTTGTTTGGCATCGCCGTCGAGACCGGCGTCGTGATGATGGTCTATCTGCACGAGGCGCTCGACCGCCGCCTGGCCTCGGGCCGTCCGCTTCAGCACGAGGACATTGAAGCCGCCACCATCGAAGGCGCCGTGCACCGCCTGCGGCCCAAGCTGATGACCGTTGCCTGCGTCATTGCGAGCCTCGGGCCCATCCTTTGGGAAACCGGCATCGGCTCCGACGTGATGAAGCCCATCGCCGCGCCCATTGTGGGCGGCATGGTCACCTCTTCCATCGCCGTGCTGCTACTAATTCCCATCTTTTTCGCCATGCTCAAGGAGCGCGCCCTCCGACGCGGCGCGCTACGCCCCTCCACCGCGGTCGAAGACTAATTCACGGCCGAGGTCGTTTGGCTGCACCAAGCAGCTTCGGCCGGCTGGCACTCCATGTTCAGGGGCCGTTAGTGCGCAAGTTTTTGTGGTTGCGGTTCCGGGGTGCATGTGCTATCAGATGGATTCCCCCGAGCGGCTGGCGGAAGCCTGCGTGCCATTGCGGGAAGCGCCGAAGGCAAGAGGGACCTCCGGGTGAAGGGCGCGAAGCGTTGGGCTATTTATCGCTCGAATATCGTCCGCCGTGGCGGGTGGTGAACACCGCTGCCCGCTGCCGAGGATGGCCCGGTTGCCCGACCGTGTGCGAACAAAAGCCTGGTGACGCACAGCGCCAGGGTGAATTGGAAGGAACCCAAAGCGTCCTGCCGACGAGATTTGGGGAATCACGGACGACATGCTTGACAAACTTTGCAGGCCCCTGGAGGCGGTGAAATGAGCTGTTTTGGATGGCGAATGAAGTGCGGACTCTCGATATTTGCGCTGGCGGTATTGAGTACGGGCGCTACCGGCGCGTCGGCTCCGGGGCGCACCGTGCGGACGGCGACCGGTGTTGTCTCTGGCGTGGCGCTCCGGCATGGTCTCGAGGTATTTAAGGGCATACCGTTTGCCGTTCCGCCGGTGGGCAAGCTGCGTTGGCGACCGCCGCAGCCGGCAGCGGCGTGGCGGGGCGTGCTCAAGGCCGACCATTTTGGCCCTCCTTGTATGCAACCGCCGGCGCCGCCGCGCGTGGGTCCGTGGACGCGCGTCTTTAACTCCCAACGTCCCTCCAGCGAAAATTGCCTTTACCTGAATGTGTGGACCACAGCCCGGCCACCCTCCTCGCCGCGGCCGGTGATGGTATGGATTTACGGCGGCGGCTTCACGACCGGAGCGGCGAGCGTAACGCTTTATGATGGCGCCGCGCTGGCCCGGCAAGGCGTGCTGGTGGTGAGCTTCAACTATCGGCTGGGGGCATTCGGTTTTTTGGCGTATCCGGCGCTGACGCAAGCCTCACGGCACCACTCCTCCGGCAATTACGCCCTACTCGACCAGATTGCGGCGCTTCGCTGGGTGCGACGCAACATTGCGGCCTTCGGCGGCAATCCGCATGAAGTCACCATTTTTGGCCAGTCCGCCGGAGCCGGCAGCGTTTGGCTCTTGATGCAATCGCCGCTCGCGGGCGGCTTGTTTGAGCGCGCCATCATCGAAAGCGGCCCGGCGGTAATTCCCTTTCCCGGCATCAGCGGGCAGGGCGCGCTGGCAGCCGCGGAAAAACAAGGAGAGCAATTCGCGGCCAAACTGGGCGCGCATTCGCTCAAGCAACTGCGTGCTGTGCCGGCCGAGAGAATCCTCGAAGCCTCCGAAGGGATGCGCTGGATGCCCATTGAGGACGGTTGGGTGATTCGTCCGAACTGGCATCCGCCTCACCAAGCGAGCGTCATCAACGGCATGGTGGCCGACGATATCGGTATCGGCTACTACGGCAACGGGCCCCGACCGCCTGTCACGCTACCCGTTCATCGCCAGCGACTTGAGCAGCTTTGCGGAAAACAGGCGGCCACGTGCATGAAGCTTTATCCCGCCGCCAATGCTCAGCAGGCCGCCGCGGCCTTGCGGGAAGCGCTCCAAGACCGCGCCCGCGTCTCGCTTGACCGGTGGGCCACCCGGCAAATCGAACGCAGTCCGCGCGTTTACCTTTACTATTTCGACCGGAAAATTCCCTGGCCGCAGCATCCGGAATACGGCGTATTTCATTCTTCCGAGTTGCCGTATGTCTTCGACAATCTGCGGCTGATGAACCGTCCATGGCAGCCGGTGGATTGGCGGCTGGCGAGGGAAATCTCCGCTTATTGGACGAATTTCGCCAAAACGGGCAGCCCCGACGGTGGCGGCTTGCCCATTTGGCCGGCCTTCCGCCCCGGCAAGGAAACGCTCATGCAGCTTGGCGTGCGGATGGAACCCATACCGCTCGCTTCGCGCGCCCGGCGCCAATTCTGGATGAAACATTCGAAAAAGCCACTGGGCTTTTGACAGCGCGCGGCGTCACGGAGGGTCGTTTCCAACATGAGCCGAGGATTTTTAAGGCCGGCTCGGAACGGAAGGATGCTTTGGGCCGTATGTGCTCTCATCCTCTTTGCGGCTTTCGCCCGTGCCCAAACCGCGGGGCAAATCACCGCGCAATGGAACCACGTGGTGCGCGTTTCCCGAACCACGCCCACCTTGCAAGTGGTGGTCAATCCATTGCTGCGCCCCAGCTCTCCCATTCACGACCGCGTTTTTCAGGCGCTTCAGGCGCTTGGGTGCAACGACGTGCGGTTTGTTCCCTGGTTGCCCTACCCGAAGCTTGCCGTGGCGGAACTTAAGCCGCCAAGCCACGGCAGAACCTTTTGGAACTTCTCGCGGATTGATCCCATCACGCTCGACTTCTTTCGTGCCACGCGGGGCCATCCCGTCATTTTGAATTTCAGCACCATTCCTGAATGGATGTTCAAGACGGCTAAGCCCGTCGCCTACCCGGCCGACCCGAATCAGGTGACGTGGAATTACGAGCAAGGGAAGCAATTCCGCGACCCGACGCTGCGCCAAGTTGCCGACTATTATGCCCGCCTGGTGAGCTGGTACACTCGGGGCGGATTCAAGGATGAAAATGGGCTCGAGCACAAGTCAGGGTACCATTACAAGATTGCCTGGTGGGAAGTGCTGAATGAAGTGGACTTCGAGCACCGGATGTCTCCGCGCACCTACACGCGCGTCTATGACGCCATCACGCGGGCCATTCATCGCGTGGATCCGCAAATCAAGTTCGTCGGCATGGCCTTGGCGGCTCCGTCGGCGGACCCGCAATTTTTCGAATATTTTTTGAATCCGAAAAATCACCGCCCAGGCGTGCCGCTCGACATGATCTCCTATCATTTCTACGCCACGCCGACGCCGCGCCAGCCGCCTTCAACCTGGCAATATACGTTCTTCGATCAGGCGGACGGATTCCTGAGCACGGTGCGGTATATCGAGGCTATTCGCCAACGGCTGTCGCCCGGGACGGCAACGGACATTGATGAGCTCGGTTGTATTTTGCCGGACGACACCGCGCCGCGTCTGGTACGGCCTATTCCCCATTTCTATTGGAACCTCTGTGGCGCCCTGTACGCTTACCTGTTTGCGCGCCTGGCGGCTTTGGGCATTCAGGTGGTGGGGGAGTCGCAGTTAGTCGGCTATCCGTCGCAATTTCCCAGCGTCTCGATGGTCAACTGGAAAACCGGCCAGCCGAACGCCCGCTATTGGGTGCTCAAGCTTTTGCGGGATAACTTCGCCCCCGGCGACCGCCTGGTCAGCACGCGCGGAAGTTCGTCGGCGGTCTATGCGCAGGGATTTCTGACGGCTGACGGCCGGCGCAAGCTGCTGCTCATCAACCGGCGAGCGCGGCCGGCGGTGATGGCGCTGGCCGGGGAGCGCGGCGCTCGGGAGACATTTGTGAGCCAGCAGACCGGTTCGAACCCGCCCGGCACTACGCGCTTGGCCCACGATTCCATCGTGCTGGGAGGGTTTGAGGTTGCCGTCGTGACGCTCCGCTAGCGCGGGACGTTGGAGATGGATTGTCAAAGGAGCGCCGGCTTTCATTCAGGACGGCCGTGCCGGGATTGGTCGAGGTTGGCCGCGGGCAATGCGATGGTCAGACGGATCTTCCTTCCCTTTGCGGAGAGGATTTTCTGTTGAAGTGCTTGGAGTGAAATGAATTGTAGGTTCGGCAGCGGACTCCGCCGCCTGACTACATGGCCGGAAGCGTGACGCCGAGGGCTTGGAGAATTTGTCGCTGG
>JAKASC010000130.1 GCA_021828245.1 Acidobacteriota bacterium | reverse complement strand
CTTTGACCACATAAACGTACTGGCCGTGCGGTCCCGTCTGAACGGCTTGCGAGGGCACCACCACGGCGTTCGGTTGCGCGCTCAGAACCAAGTCCACATTGACAAATTGCCCCGGCCACAAGCGTTGACGCGGATTGGGGAACGTCCCCTTCAGCAGGACGGTTCCGGTGCTGCTATCCACCGTGTTATTGACAAAACTCAGGTAGCCGACTTCAGGATTCGCTTGGCCAGCAATCCGCGCCGTCACCACCATGCGGCGGCCGGCCGCCAGACCCGCGCGGATGGGGTCCAAATATTGCTCTGGCACGTAAAAGTCCACGTAGATGGGCGAAATTTGATTGATAACCACCAGGCTGGTGGAGTTGTTCTTGATGAGATTTCCCGGATGAACCAGCAGGCTGCCTGTTCGGCCGCTGATCGGCGAGCGAATGGTGCAATAGCTGAGCTGAATTCGCGCGTTCTGGATTGCGGCCTCATCGGCCCGCACGGCGGCCTCTAGGGCTTGGGCATTGCTCTGAAATTGGTCGTACTGGTCCACGGAAATGATGCCCGATTGGTAGAGTTTTTGGTTGCGCTTGAGTTGCGCCTCCGCGTACTTGGCTTGGGCTTGGTCGCGGGCCAAGTTCGCTTCCGCCTGGCGCAAGCTCGCTTCAAACGGCGCAGGGTCAATCGTAAACAGCAGATCGCCCGCCTTGACATTTTGCCCTTCCACAAAGCCCACTTTTTGGATGACGCCGTCCACTTGCGACATCACCGTCACGGTCGAGTAGGCTTCGCCGGTGCCGATGGCGTGAACCTCATTGGGCACCGTCTCTTGCCCAACCTGCGCCACCGTCACGGGAACGGGCCCCGACATCATGGACGGCTTGGCCTGGTTGCTCTGGGTGCTGCACGCCGCGGTGAAAAGCAACGCTGCCATGAGAACCGCCAACAGCGTTTCGGATTTCCGTAATCGAATTTTTGGATTCAACCTCAAAACCCCTTTTTTGTAAGACGCGCCAACCGCCCCAAATGTTACAGCTCCCTTGAACCCTTCAAGGGCGCTCATCCCTCGGCTTGCCAAACCCGCCGACCCTTGGCGCTCTTTGCGCCTTTGCGTGAAACAGGCCTTCAGATGTTCATCGAACTCCTGACCCAGGACATTAGCCGTACAACAACAGACCATTTTATTCTGGCAGCAAAACCGGCGGGTTGGCAACTGGGATAGCGCAAAACGATTCAGCGCGCGCCGCTATCTGATAAGATGAAACCTCCGAGTTGCAGAAGGAGATTTGTGGAATTTGAGCATCGCGTTGCCTTGGTGACCGGAGGCACGGGCGCACTCGGAAGCGCTGTGGTGGCCGATCTGTTGGCGAGCGGGGCCGTGGTGGCTGTGCCCTATCGCTCCGAGGAGGCCTGGAAGCGCTTGCGCGACCACGCAGGCACCGCCGAAAACCGGCTAACTGGAGCGTCCGTCGAGCTTTCCGACTTCGAGCAAACGGCGCAATTTGCCCGCCAGACCATCGCCCGCTTCGGTCGCCTCGACTTTTTGGTGGCGTGCGCGGGAGGATTCGCACCCGGCCTGAGCTACCAGTCGAGCGCCGAGGCATGGGAACGCATGTGGAGCATGAACCTGCGCTCGGTCGTTTCCGCCCTGCATGCCGTGGTGCCGCAGATGATTCAACAAAATTTTGGCCGAATCGTCACCGTGTCCAGCGGCGCCATCCTGGACGGCGGCGGAGCGGGCATCGCCGCCTATGCCGTCTCCAAGGGCGCCGTCCGCCAACTGAGCGAAATCCTGGCTCAGGAACTCAAAGCCTACAACCTTCACGTTCACTGCGTGATGCCGGGAACTCTGGACACTCCGGCGAATCGCGCCGCCATGCCGAACGCCGACGCTTCCCACTGGGTCAAAGTGGAGGACGTGGCCCGCGTCATTCACTTCTTGTTGAGCGAATCGGCGCGCCCCCTCCGCGGTGCCGTGCTCCCCGTGCTGGGCTAACCCATCCGCGGCCGAGGAGCAGGTGATGGACGTGAATCTAGGGTCAATTCCCGGACTTCGGGCTTTGACTCGAGGCGCCGTCGCCTGCGCGCCGCTCCTCCGTGCTCGGGAGGGCAGCCGGCGGCCCATCGAGGCGCAATGCCCGCTCGATGCGCTCGACTGCCGCGCGAGAGCCGTCGGCGACCACGGCGAGCCCGGCGCGCTCGCGGCCTTCTTCGCGTTCAAACGAAACCCAGCTTGCCCCGCAGCCCCATGAGAGGAGAGCTTCCACCCTCGGCCCCTCGGCGGCATCCGAGCGCTCGCCGGCGGCCTCGCGGCTCCCGCCGTCAAGCTGTTCCGGCGCCAAGACGAACGGAGCCTTCAACTGTCCCACTTGGACAAGCTCATGGATTCGAACTCCCCAGTGCACCCGCTGCTCCTGAGTTAACCATGCCGCGCGCGCCGGCAGACCTTGGAATCTCACGCGGCGTTGCGCAAGCTGAATCCAAGGATTCAGCGCTTGGTCGTCGCCCATCAATTCAGCCGCCAGCGCGTCCACTCGACGAATATCTGATCGCTCGCCCGAAAGTGCCACCCACCGCAAAGGTCGCCGCCCTTCATCGAGAAGTGGCTGAAGATACTCCGTCACATAGTTCGGCAAGCTCTCTGCGTCTCGGACGCCGGCTTCGACGCTCGCCCTCCATCCAAGATAATTGCCCAGATCAAACACCACGGCGCCCAAGCCCTTAAGCTCCAGCATGGCGCTCGCGTGGCGCGCCAGCGATTCGAGCGCGCGCTTTCGATAATCCTCCGGATTCCTCTCGCGGAGGGCCGCCGCCTCATCCGCATTCATACCCGCCGGGAGATAACCGCCCAGCGGATCGTCTGCGGCCGTGAGGTCGGTCAAGACATCGGGCACGGCGCCGCGGCGAGCCAGTTCCGGCAAAACTTCCGCGCAATTTCCCACCAGGCCAACCGAGACCGCGCGCTTCTGCCGCACCGCGTTTTTTATCAACCGCAGTGCTTCCTCCAGGCTGTTGACGCCAATATCACAATAGCCGGAGCGAACCCGCCGGCGAATCCGTTCGCCATCGGCCTCGATGCCCAAGAAGACCGCGCCGTGGAGCGTTGCCGCAAGACCTTGAGCGCCGCCCGTGCCACCCATCCCTCCGGTCACCACCCAGCGCCCCGCAAGCTCTCCATGAAAGTGTCGGCGAGCCACGGCCGCAAAAGTTTCATAAAAGGTGGCGAGCGCCGCTTGTTGGCCGATGGCGGCCCACCGCGCCGCCCTCCAATGCCCGGGCGACGTGGGCATGGGCCGCGGACTCCGCTCGGCCGCCTCCTTCGTCGGGCTCGAACCGATTATCAATACGCGCGGCGCCAGCTCCGAGGTCTTCACGACGCCCGCCGGCTTCCCCGATTGCACGATCAACGTCTCATCGTCCTGCAGCTCGCGCAGCGCGCCCACAATGCTGTGGTAGGATGGCCAATCGTGCGCGGCCCGTCCTGTGCTACCATCAACGAGCAAGTTGCGCGGCTGCTCGGCCACCTCTTCGTCCAGGCTGTTCATGAGCATCCGAAGCGCGGCTTCTTGCGGCCAGCCTCGGCAGGAAAGAGTGGTCCCGCGCGGGGCGCGAACGGTTTTGGTCGCCAGACTGCCGCGCGAGGCCGAACTGGAGGATGGCGCCATGTTGAGCAACCTCCACTGGAATCTTAGACCATGCCGCAGCGAACCGAAAGCTGGACCCAACGAACAAGCCCCATCCTCAACCGCCTCTCGCGGCGGCCGCGCGCAGTTCGGCGGTTCCTTCCCGCCTCGGCTGGCTTGTTGACGCTTCTTCTGGTCGCTTCGGGCACGGCGGCTCAGCCGAGCGCCCCGGGCAGCCTTTCACCCTTGGTTCGCGAGGCCGACGATTATTATTTGGGCCGCTGGCGAATCGCCAACGTCGAAAAAGGGCTTGCTCTGCTCCGTCAGGAAACGCTCGCCCACCCGCGCGACTATGAGGCTTGGTGGCGCATCGCGGAGTTTGACTGCTATTGGGTTCGCGCCCGCCACGACCCGGCCAATCCCAAAATTCTTCTCCACGCCATCGCTGCCGCCAAGCGAGCGACGGCGCTTGCGCCAACTCGGCCGGAAGGCCATTTCTGGCTCGGCATCGCCTACGGTCTTTATGCCGAGCGGGAAAACTTGCTGCTCGGCTTGCGCCTGGTGGGAGGTATTCGCCGCCAAATGCGCCTTGTCGAAAAGCTCGACCCGAGCTACCAACAATGCGGCGCCCAACGAACCCTGGCGCGCGTGGATGAGCGCTTGCCACTTTTCGCCGGCGGCAACAAACAACGCGCCATCCAATTGCTCCAAGATTGCCTCAAAAAATATCCCCACGATTCGCTGACCATGCTTTATTTGGCGGAAGGCTTGCTCGCCGTGGGGCAAGCCGCGGCCGCCCAAAACGAACTGCAAGCGATTCTCCGCCTTTGCCCCAATCCCAATTACGGCCCCGAACAGCTACAGAACCAAGCAAAAGCCCGCGCCTTGTTGGCCAAGCACTTCGCGCAAAACCCAACCACCCCGCCGCGCAAGTTCGCCGACTCCTCGCATGCCGAGGGCCAGGGCGCGGCGGCCCCATGGCTTGCTGAAGGAAGCCTCGGACGGAACTGTGGAAGTGGACGAAACCTCCATCGGCGGAAAACTGCGCACCGGCTCGCAAGCCGCGAGGCCGCGAGAAAGGCCGAAGGACCGCCCCGCGGGAACTGCGAGCAAGAAAGCGGTGGTCGCCATCCTCCAGCGCGGCGGATCGGTGCCTCGCATCATGTCGAACACGTAACCGCCAAAGACTTAAAGCCTATTGTGAAGGCTGTGGTCAAGGACGGCGCACACTTGATGACGGATAGTTCCAATGTGCTGGCAAGCGCTGGAACCGGCTTCAGGCACGACCAAGTGAATCACCGCGCTGGCGAATATGTGCGGAGAGAAAACGGCACGCTCATTTCGCCTAACGGTGTCGAAAGCTATTTTGCTATACTCAAGCGCGGCCATGTCGGTGTTTATCACCATGGGAGCAAGAAGTACCTTGGACAGTATTTGATGGAGTTTGATTGGCGCTACAACGTGCGCGGGCTGCCGGATATGGAGGGCGCGGTTGTTGCCTTGAAAATAACAGACGGAAAGCGGCTCATGCTAAAGCCGGCAGCGTCTCCGAGTGAGTAGGTTATGACAGAACAAATGGGTGGTCCATTCGTACAGGTCGCTACCTTTTGCCAGGTGGCAATCGTAGAGAGTACCGGCCAGGCCAGCTTAATCAGAATCATTGACCGCATCACGTTGAATATCCCGCCTGGCGCTGACCC
Source organism: Acidobacteriota bacterium (assembly GCA_021828245.1). Lineage (GTDB taxonomy): Bacteria > Acidobacteriota > Terriglobia > UBA7540 > UBA7540 > JAKCCV01. The sequence goes on along the minus strand of JAKASC010000130.1, from coordinate 1,356 downwards.
TGTAGCGCTCCAGCAGAAGCAGCCGCTTCAGATAACCCTTGTTGTCATACTTAAATCAGGATTATTTAAGGGAAAGGCTACAATCACGATCCGTCCCGTAACACCATCAGGTACAATATTGCCGCCAGCTCAGTTCCCCATTCTGCTTGAGGGAGACGATAGAGGTAACCAGATCATCATGCCGATGGCCTTGGCGCTTCCAGAAGAAGGGCTCTACTGGTTCGAGATTTTAGTGAATGAGGCTACCGCGACGAAAGTTCCCTTAAGGCTGATTCATCAACCGGCCACGCTAGTGCAAAGGGCGCTCCCATCTGAATAATAGAGTTCTGTGAAGCGTAAATGGGAGAGGGAGACGCCCAATTTACGAAAAGGTTTGGAACGTATGAGGTCACGAACGGTAGCAATTCATTGCGTAAGTCGGCGTGGCTTAAATGTCCGCTCGAATGTTCCGCAAGACGCAGTTCGATTGCAGCCGCAAGTTTCTGTGCAGCTTCTTCGCTGTCTTGGTGCATGTTCCAGCTTCGCTCGACAAGCCAATCCTCAAACTCATCGAGGGAAATTTTCCCAAGAAGGTAACTGACAAGAGTCTCACGAATTTGGTTCTCAGCGATCATTTTGCGCTCATCCCCTCGCTATTATGACGCGAATTCCACCCTCCGAGATGCAAAAAATGTTTAACGATGGCAAGTACTGGCAACGGTCCCAGAGCGGGGAGTTTTCCGTCGTGGTCTTGGAAGACCGCCATCCGGCCCTCACAGCAGCCAAGGAGCCTCACTGTACCCGCAGCCAAATGTTATCCTACCGGGACAGCACAGGAAACGAAGTGGCGAGAGTCCATCAGTACCTTCGCCCCGACGGGACAATAGGCGCGAGCGGAAAGCCCGATCCCAAGCGCCTTTACAAAGATGGACAACTCTACCGCCTCCAAAAGAAGACTGCTAAGGACTCAGGTTAACACGGCTTCGTGCTTTTGTCAAGTAGGTTACTAAGTTATTGTCAAAGCTCTTTAGAAATGTCCCCTTGCTTACCTCATTAGAAGTGTCCCCTTTTTCTTTCTTGGTTTTTGTTCTTCTCGTTGGCCTTGCCCGGAGCGCAGCCCGGCGAGCCCGAAGGGCGAGCGTTTAGGGCGAAGCGGAGGGCAAGGCCAACGACGACCGCGTCGCAACCGCCGCCGCCCCGCCCAACTCCCGCCTCTCGGCGGCTCGGCCGGCGGCCTGTCGCCACGGGTGATCGCTCGGCGGCACCCACTTTCGCTTCGCGACGCTCGGAGCAGCGATGCCCCTCTCCTCGACACACGGTCTGGCCGGGGCCGGGATTTCGCGCCACGCCAGCGCCTGGCCTCGATACTCGATGGCC
>JAKASC010000129.1 GCA_021828245.1 Acidobacteriota bacterium | reverse complement strand
GTTTTAAGCACCTTTGCCCCCGTCCACACCGCGCTCGACATCCTCAAGTCCGGCGACCGCGTGGCCGTGCTCCGCGAGGAAGGCCAATGGGATGAAGTGCGCTCGCCATCCGGCATCGTCGGTTGGGTGCTGGCCAACCAGTTGATTGCACCTTCCGTCTATGATGCGGGCCAGCAGCTTCTCCGGCGCGTTGCCGGCGAACCCGTGCAGGCCGTCGGCAACACCGTCGGTCCCGTCAACATGCACGATGCCCCTTCCGTGCAAGCGCCGCGGCTGGCGGTGCTCGCGCCCGATGATCCGGTCGAATTTTACGAAAGGCGCGTCATCCCGCGCACCGCGGCGACCGCTACGACAGCCGTTTCCTCTTCCGACGTGTGGTATCTGGTTCGGTCCAAAAGCCATGCCGGCTGGGTTTTGGGACGCTTGATTTCGCTCGACATTCCTCCCGCCATCGCCCAATACGCGGCTTCCTACAACATGGTGGCGTGGCTTGTGCTGACCACGGTTCAAGATAACGGCCGCAGCGTGCCAGAATACCTGGTGGCGGATCGGGTCGGGTCCACGACGGTAGATTTCAATCACATCCGCGTGTTTACCTGGTGGGCCAAGCGTCAACATTATGTGACGGCCTTTGTGGAAAGCGGTTTGGACGGCACTTTCCCCATTCGAGTGGAGCATATCGGCGGTGTTCCCTATTTTCGTCTTCGGTTGAAGGATAAGGCCGGGCACAAATTCCAAAAAATCTACGGCCTGTTTGACACCATTGTCCGGCCTGTGGGCATCGTGGAGGGGTGGTCGAGCAACGCCATGCCGGCTCGACGATAGTCTCGCAAGGAGCCCTTGAGCTTGGAACCGAACGCATTTCCTCAGCCTCCGCGCGCTTACCGTTGCCTGCGGCGCCTAGCGCGTCTTTACCTCTATTTTCGTCAAATTCGTGTGCTCGAATCCCGCCGGCTGGATGACCATCCTGCCGCCGTGTTGGCCGTCCACGCGCCCGAATCGTTGCCCACGGCCTTGTTGTTGACAGCAGCGTTTGAGCGGCCCGTGCTCTGGGTTTTTGACCCTGCCGCCACCCGCACCACGGGCGGACGATGGGCGGCTCGGCTCCTCGGCGCGGTCACTTGGGACGATGCTGCCTCGAGCGGTCGCGCTTTCGAGCGAATTGCTGACGCCCTTCGCACCGGCTGGTTGGTCGCCTGGTTCCAAGCGCGAACTTCCGCCTCGCCGCCCGATGCGATGTCCTCATGGGTCAATCTGCTGTTGGCGCTTGGCGAGCGATGGCCTCATCCGGCCGAGCTGGCCGTTTTCCCGGTGGACGTCTTTATTCCACCTCGGCACTTCGCTCATTGGGAGACACTCGCCGCTTTCGGCGAACCCATCTATCCCGCCGAGCATCTGCATCGTGCTCAGGGTGAGGCATCCATCGCCACCGAATCGCTCCATGCCTCGCTCGAAGAATCCTGGGCGCAAAACCCTTTTCGCTTGCTCCCGGCTTCGCTCGAGCGCGCCGAGGCCGAACTCGAAGACCTACTTCGTGCCGAACTTCAGGACACCTGGTCCGGCCGCGCTCATTGGCGGGAAAACCCGGCAGACTTCGAGCTCAGCGAAGAAGTGAAGGATTGGATGCAGTGGGCAAACACCTCCGATCCCGCTCGCTTGGTCGTGCTGGCGGAATCCGTGGCCTCCTATCGCCGTGCCCATCGTCTCCATGCCGAGCGTCAGTTCGCTGTCGAGACAGCGGGGGATTGGCTTGCTTCCTCGCTCGGTCGCGCCGTCGCGTGGGCGGAGGCTGCGGCAGGTTTACCCATCGCGTTGTATGGCTTGCTCAATCATGTTCCGGCTCTCGTGGGATTAGCGGCCCTCCGCCGCGCGCGGGCCGGCGAACATCCCGACCGGCGTGTTGAATGGTCGCTGCGCGCGGCCATCGTTCTGGCGGTTTACGCGGTTGAGATTGTGGTTTGCGACCGCTGGCGGGGACGCGCCGCGGCCGGCTATTATGCGCTCACGCTGCCGGTTTCTGGAGCCTATCTTTGGCGCTACGTCCGATTGTGGCACACGCGCATTCGTGTCCTGTGGTTCAAGGTGTGGACGCCGATGGCGACGCGCCGCCTGCAGCGTCTCCGCCGGCGCGTCACTCGGCAGCTCGACCAAGAAATCAACCGTCCCCGTGAAGGCCCGCGCTCGGTGAGCGAAGGTTCCTTGCGCGGTCTTCGAGCCTCCTGACCATGTCGGAAACCATTGCCCATTCCACCGACGTTCCGGCCGCCTCGCGCGATGTCGGCCAAATCCTTCAGCTCGAGGAGATGAGTTTCGTCCGGATTCGTTCGCTTGATTTCGAACGCACGGTGGCGCTGTTTGCCGTCAGCCCGCTGGAGGAGCACGGCCCCCACCTGCCGGTTGGAACCGATGTTCTCACGGCCGAGTTCTTTACGCTCGAGTTGGCTCGCCGCATCCTCCAAGCCAAACCCGATTGGACGGCCGTCATTGCGCCCACCGTTCCTTTGGGCGCTTCCGTCTTCGACGCTCCGGGAACGCTGCGCGCTCGCCCGCGAACCGTTCGCCATCTCGCGCTCGATTACGGCGCGGCGCTTGCCCGTCACGGCTTCCGTTACATTTTGGTGACCAACGGTCATGCCGGCCCTTTTCATGTGCTGGCGCTTGAGGAAGCTGCCGCCACCGTTTCCCGCCGCTATGGTGTGCGAATGCTCTCCGTCAGCGGCCCGGTGCTGTGGAAGTTCCTCCGCGCCCGTTACCACCACCGGATTGAGCCGTTGCTGGGGCGTCCGCTCACCTGGCAGGAGCGCGTTGCCCTTCGTGGCGACATGCACGCCGGCCTTTGGGAGACTTCCCTCCTTCTCCTGATTCGCCCCGACTTGGTGGACGGCGCCTACGCCACGCTCCCGCAGGTAACGTTCACCTTACAGCAAGCGGCCCGAAAGAATTACCCTTTACGCCTGGGCAACTGCATGGGATATATCGGGACACCGCAAGCGGCTCGCGCAGAGTTTGGCGAAGTGGCGCGAACCATCCTGAACGATGCCGCCTGGGAGATTGTCCGGCCGGTTCTTGAAGCGCCGGATGACTCCTGGCAACAGACCTCGTTCTTGTACAAAATTCCCTTTTTGCGCACCGGCTTTCCGTATGCCGTGGGCGCATTCGGATTGATCGTGCTCGGCTGGATGCTGGCGCGGCTGTTCACGCGTTAACCGCAGAGCTCGTTGCCGGCAAGGGCCGGCGCCGCCATGGGCCAACCGAACCCCCGCGGGACTGCCGGTTTAAGGCCAAGCGCGCAGGACTTCTTGAAATGGAGGTCAACAATGACGCTTTTTCTCACAGAGGCGGACGTTCAACGATTGCTGCCCATGTCCGCCGCGCTCGAGCAAATTGAGGCGAGCTTTCTGGCTCAGCAGCGAACCCAGGCGGTGAATCGCCCACGCCAGCGGATTTTCCTTCCCCACGCTTCCTTTCATTACATGGCGGCCGCCTGGTCAGAGAAGGAATGGGTTGGGCTTAAGGCCTACACGGTGACGCCGGCGGGGATGCAATTTGTTGTGTTGCTGTTCAGCGCCGCCGATGGAAATCTCTTGGCCGTGATCGAAGCCGATCATCTGGGACGCATTCGCACCGGCGCGGCCAGCGGCGTGGCCACCAAATTTCTGGCCCGCCCCGAAGCTTCAACCGTGGGATTGATTGGCGCGGGCCGGCAAGCGCGCACTCAACTGGAAGCCGTGGTTTCCGTGCGCAAGCTGAGCGTGGCCCGCGTCTATTGCCGGGATGAAGGCCGTCGTCGAGAATTTTCCCGTGAGATGGAGCAGCGCTTGGGCGTGGCCGTCGAGCCGGCGGCGACCGCCGAAGAGGCGGCGCGTTCCGCCGGCATCGTCATCACCGCCACCAACGCCCGCGAGCCGGTGCTGCGCGGCGAGTGGCTCCGTCCCGGCACGCACCTCAATGCCATCGGCTCCAATATGCCAAATCGCCGCGAATTGGATGACGCAGTGCTGGTGCGCGCCGGCGTTTTGACCGTGGATTCCGTCGAGCAGGCCCGCCAGGAAGCGGGCGATTTGATTCAGGGGCTGCCGGCTGCGGGCCGCGCTTGGGATCAACTGGTGGAATTGCGCGAGGTGGTGGCCGGTGCCCGCCCCGGCCGACGCACCCCGGAGGAAATCACCTTGTTCAAATCTTGCGGCCTTGCGGTGTGGGATATTGCGGTGGGCGGTTACGTTTACCGCCAGGCCCTTCGCCAGGGCGTGGGTCAAGAACGGCGAATCGGCGAGAGCTGATCCGCACACGCGGGAGGCGGACGGGTTGGGCACCTTCGCATCGCACAGGCTACTGGGCAATCCCAGGCAGCTTCACACCGAAGTAGCTTTCCACCTCGGCAAGGACCTGCCCGGTGTACGCCCCCACCCAGTCCTCCAGGACGGTCCCGCCTGGAGAGACTACCACCGTCTCCGGCGCAATATGGAGGCCCAGAGGACCACCCATCGTCGAAAGCAGGCGGTAAACGGGCACCTTGGCCTGTCCCGCCGGGTCCTCTGGAGGAGAAAGCGAAACAAGGGACAGCGCCACGACCCGGTACCTGTCCCTAATTGCTTTCGCCAGGGTCCCCAGGTTTTCCTGGTTCTGATTGCACCACGGGCAGCCAGTAACGTAGAAATAGAGGACGGTTGGCAGGCTCGAGCCCTCGAGCTGGAGGGTGTGGGCCTGACCTTGCGCATCAGCAACGTTGAGGCGCGTCAAGCGGGCACCCACCCCAACCGCTTCCTGCGGCTGGGGAGCCACGACCCTGCCTGTGGAGTTAACCCATCCCCTGACCCTGCACGTGAGCAAGGCGCTTGCTCGCTGGCTGAGAGGTGTTGAGGGGACAACAGCCCCGAGCGAATACAGATGCCCGCCCTCGATGCAGAAACCGCAGGCGTATTGTTCAGACGTCGCCTCTGGCGCTGACGCGGCGTGGGCGAGCCGCGTGAGCCGGAGACCGGCGATCGCAAGGAGGCCTGCTGCCGTCACCACGGTGGTCACGTTCCGATGTTTACGGATCATTGTTAAAACCTCCTTTCTCAACGTCAACACAGCCCACCTCCATCGCAGGAATTCGGCCCTTGCCCGAGCCACCCGCTACTCCAGTCGCGGGCGCCAGCACCGGCCGAGACGCCCATCTGGGCGTACGGTTGCAATTTACCCCCCCCCGCGAGGCCCTGTCAAGGCCATTCTCGTAGCCGCTTGCCGGCCCGCCGGTGACAGGCCAAGGACCCAGGCCCCCAAAGCGGCGCGCCCTTCAGGTCCCCTCCCGCTTTTTTCCCTTGCGGCCTTCGAGACGGATGGTCTTAGCGTGCACGTCGCCGTTCTCAGCCAAGTCGCCTTTGACGTCCACCCGCGTTCCCGTCCGTAGGTCGGAGCGGTTGCCGGCGCTGCCATCGGCCCGAGTAATCCGCGTGGCCGAGCTGTAGCGCACCACAAAAAACACGTTGCCGCCTGTGTCGAGTTGAAATTTCCCTGCGGAAACAGTGCCGATTTTGCCGGACACCGTGAAGGGCATGTTGGGGCTTGGTCCGGAAGTCTGAGCCCCAGCGCCAACGGCAAAGCCCGCCAGAAGCAGCGTGGCACCCATCATCACGCGGCCACAACAGGTTCGATGACGCTCGGCTTTCATTCGATCTCCCCCCTCCGCCGTTCGACCCCGCGGCTGTCTTCAACCCCGCCGCCGGCGCGCGCCAGATGCTTATCCATTATCGGCCGCCAGAAAATGAATCGCAACCCCGCCCGCGTGGCCTTCAACCGAGGGGTCAAGCCGCACCACCTTCGCCGGCACGGGAATGGCAAGCTCGCCCTCCTTGAAAGGGAGAACAACTTCCACGATTTCGCCCAGTTGATAGCGCTGGGAGGTAAAGAAATAGGCGCCGGTGCGAGAAACGTTCTCTGTTTCGCAAATGTCGTCGCTCGCGGCACCAAAAGAGCGCCGCACGACTTTGATCCGCAAGCGCAGCGGAGCGCGGCCTTTGGCGCGCTGATCCACGCCGGGCTTTTTCCCAATTTCGGGCGCGGTCTCCGTCTCCGGCACCGTGAATTCCCATCCCGTCGTGCTCCGGCATTGCTCGCAGGGCCGCGCCACGCGGAAGCCTTGGCGCAAGAATTCAGCTTCGGCTTCCGGAACCGTGGTAAAGATTTTCTGCCCGCAGCGCCGGCAGGCAAGCCACGTTTCCGCCAAGGTTTCTTGTTCGGTCGGCGCAGGCGGCGGGAAGGTAATTTCCCAAAGATCCCCTTCCGGCTCCACGATTTCCAAACCCAATTCGTAATAGCCGTCGCGCGGCTCGGCATTGAGCCAGGCCACATGGTACGTTCCGCCCAACCCATTTTTCAGCGACGTCACGTGAACATCTGAGTCCAGCTCCGGCAGGCTCCGAAGCCGCGTCATCACTTCGTGCGGGCTTACAAGGAGGGTTTCGGTTTCCTCATCAAAAAACTTGCTTTGCGCATTCATGCCGCGCACACGAATCGGAAACGCAACACGCACGCGATGCGGCCGCTGCGGGCCGGCTTCAGGGCTCATCTCCCTCCTCGAAGCGTTGGGGGAAATTACGGAAACCAGATCCCCAGGAGATTTGACACCTTGACATACTCGATGCCCGCCTCGCCCTCGCGCAACGTCCCCGGTCGGCCCGTCCACACCACGCGAAACTCCGCCGCCTCTTTCCGCAAT
>JAKASC010000128.1 GCA_021828245.1 Acidobacteriota bacterium | reverse complement strand
GATCCGCGGCGACGCCCACCGCCGGATTGGCCGTCACTCCCGACCAGCGATCCGAGCCGCCGCACTTGGTTCCCACCACAAGCTCGGAAATCGGCACGGGCTGCCGCTTGAAGCGATTGGCGGCCTCCAGCATTTTTTCCACCACCTGCAATCCCCGCTCGATGGTCGCTTGGCTGCCGCCTAATTGTTGAATGGTCAAGTTGACGACGCGCCCCTGGTAATTGGGCACCACCTCGCGGAAAATCGGCGCCGAGCACTCCACGCACGTCTTGCCGCAACCGAGGTCAATGTAAATCGTCGCCCCCAGGTTCGGATGCCGCAATGAATCGGCCAGCAACTGATTGAGAACGGCCACCGCGTGTCCGTCCGGCATCCCGCAGCCCGATTCGTGAATGATTGGCACCACGCCGTCCACGTGGGGATAGCGCTCGCGCGAATAAAGCTCGCGCATGGCGCGCGATGCAATCTCCCGCACCTCCGCCGCCGAGCACATGCCGGAGGTAATCAGGCCCACGTAATTCCGCGTGCCCACCGAGCCGTCCGGGCGCCGATAGCCGTCAAAGGTCAGCGCCGCCAGCTTGGGATCGAGCGGCGCGCGCGTTGGGTTGTCGCGGTAGCGGACAGCCAGGCGCGGCAGGCGGTTTTCGAGATTCGTTTCGTTGATGGGATCGCCCGGCTCAACCGCCAGCGAAGCCACGCCAATCGGGTCGCCCAGCGAAACGTAAGCTCCGCCTCGCGGAATCGCTTGCACGGCAAAACTCTGGCCGCGTAACACCCGCCCCGCCAGCCTCACCACCCGGCCGCCGTATTCAAGCTCCGTTCCCGCTTCAACAAAATCTTCCGTCACCACCGCCACGTTATCCTTCTCCGGACGGATGACGATGGCGACCTCTTCCAGGCGCTTTATAGCTTCTTCCACGGCGCTCCGACAGGCGACGAGCTCGGTGGCGCGCACGTACGTATGTTTTCCGCGCCCGCTTCCGCCCGGTCAACATTCTACCTGACTCGCCTCCGCCCAACAATCGGAGCATTTGCCGTGGGGCCGGAGGTCTATGGACGGCGGCTCAGAAGCAGCCGTCCCCACCTCCCGGCGAACTCGTCCGACCCTCCTGTTTATCGGACACAAGTGAGTCAGCCACAGCAGGTGGCCGCGACGGTGTTCTTGCCGTCGCGGGTATTTCGGGCGACGGTGATTCCCCAGTTGCGGGTTCGATGGGGAGAGCCCGCGACACACAGAACGGTGTCGCGGCTACCGACCGTGCAGGGCTTGTCGCCATGCGACGGACGTGCTAACTTGCCATGGGCGGCGGGCCCGTCAAGTCCGACCGCAACCGAAGCCGGAAGCGCGGGCCGCTTGGTCGGCGAAAAGAACTGGAGAATCTTATGGATCCCCTGAGCAAAGTACCGTTGGGCAAAACCAACCTACGGGTTACTCGATTGGGTCTCGGAGGCGCGCCGCTCGGCGGGCTGTTCCAAGACGTGGCGGAAAGCGAGGCCCTGGCCACCATTCGGCGCGCGCTCGAAATGGGAATCAATTTCTTCGACACGGCGCCGCTGTACGGTCACGGGAAAAGCGAAAGGCGCATGGGCCGCGCTCTGGCTGGCACGGAGCGCAGCCAGTTTGTCTTGGCCACCAAAGTGGGCCGGCTGCTCGTGCCCGTGGCGCCCGGCGAACTCCAGCCGGATGAGTTTGACCGTCCCGAACCGTTCCGACCGGTGTTTGACTTCAGCTACGAAGGGGTGATGCGCTCGTTCGAGGAGAGTCGGAAACGGCTCAACCTGGAGCGCATTGACATTCTGCACATTCATGACCCCGACGACCATTATGAAGAGGCGATAAAGGGCGCCTATCCGGCGCTTGCCGAGCTGCGCCGACAGGGCCGGATTGGCGCGGTGGGCGCAGGCATGAACCAGGCGGAGATGCTGGCCCGCTTCGCCCGCGAAGGCGAATTTGACTGCTTTTTATTGGCCGGGCGTTACACCCTGATTGACCATACGGGCCTCCAAGAACTGTTGCCCTTGTGCGTAGAGAAACGCATCAGCATCATCCTCGGCGGACCGTACAACAGCGGCATCCTGGCCACGGGCGCGCGGCCGGGCGCAAAATTCAACTACGCCGACGCGCCGCCCGAGGTGATGGAAAAGGCGCGTCGGGTCGAACAAATCTGCCAGCGATTTTCGGTGCCGCTGCGCGCGGCGGCGCTGCAATTTCCGCTGGCGCATCCGGCGGTGGCCTCGGTGATTCCGGGTGCGCGCTCGGTGGCGGAGCTGGAAGAGAATTTTCGGCTAATGAGTTATCCGATTCCGGCGGCATTCTGGGCAGCACTCCGCGAGGCCCAGCTCATCCCCGCCGGCGCACCTACGCCGTGAGCACCCAGCCCACGCGGATGACCAACGGCCAGGACAACTCGGCCCGTCTGCCTCGCCCAGCCGCCATAGGAAGAGCGGTGAGACTGGCGGTGGGTATCGCTCTCCTTTTTTTCTTCGCCCAGGTCATCCGTCAGGCACCGGCCTTCCTTGCGGTCGAAACACGCTGGCGCATTCCTGGCGGCGAATGGTGGATTGCTGCGATAGGGTGTTTCTGGGCGTTACCTCGGGTTGTCAATGACGGCTGGGGGCGAGCGTGGGGGCACCGGCCACAGTGGGTCTATCTGGCAATGATTTTGGTGGCCGCTGGTTCTGATTTGCTAATCTACAAGACTCTGTGGGCGAAGCCCTTGGGCGTGCTCGTGCTGCTGATGGTGGTTTACGTGCTCGGCTACGCGGGCATTTCATTTTTGGTTGCTGCCCTCGCCGCCGTGCCGGGCTGAGAGATGCGCGCGATTCCCCAGGTCGTGGGGCGCATAATCGGACGGACAGCCGCCGGGCATGCCTGACCCGTCGGGCTGACCCGCCTGGATCGGTGGGAAAATCGGCGGCGAACACAGTGACCTCAGCGCGGAGCGGCTTCCTTCGGCCCTGGTGCGTTGCCCGCCCGGTTACGCTATAATGCTCGCGTGCTAAAAAAGATTCGCCTCAAGAATTTTAAGCTCCACGAGAACACGGAGATCGAGGCTGGCCGGATTACCGTCTTCATCGGGCCGAATAACAGCGGCAAGTCGAGCATCTTTCAGGCACTGCTGGCGCTGAAGTCCGCTGCCAGGTCAGGCGCCGATGGCCTTGTGCGCCCCCACCGCCGCGAGGCGCCGCCCCCAGCGGCCCAGCCTGCTCAGGCCGAGCCGAGCCTCAGTTCATGGCTTCGACCGGCGGAGCTGCCGCCGTTCCTCTACGGCTTTGGTCAGCCAATCGTTGACCTGGGCGAGGAATACCAGGAGTTGCTGCACGACCGCTCCTGCGAGCTGCAGATCGGCGCAGACGTCGAGCTGCCCACGCCGACGGGCGCGTCGAGAGAAGCGAAGGCCTTCGGCGCCTTTCACGTCACCTTTGACCTTTTTTTTAGTGAGAACCGGTTGGCCCGCCACACGGGCCAGGTCGCGTGCAACTATGGCAAGATTCCAGCCTGGGATTGGGCTCCGGGCAAGGCTGGTGGAGGTGTTCGGGGCACGCTGCCCATCCCGTCGTACCACGGAGAACTGTATGTCAATCCTGGAGGAAATCCAGGCCAGCCCTTCTACTGCAGCCTCTCCCTGCCGGCAGAGAAGGGCACGCCGACCTTGCGGGGCGAGATGCAACGCCTGGCCGACGTCTGGAGCAGATTCCTCGAGTCACTGCACCTGGTCCACCAGCTACGCGGTTTCGAGGAGTGGGGCTATCCGACGACAGAATATCCCGCGCACGAAAGCCTCGAGCGGCTTGTCCTCACCGACCGCGCCACCGCGCTGACAAACTTACTGGGAGCCAACGCCAAGCTGCGGACCGCGATCTCCGAGCGGCTCAAGGAGTTGGTCGGCATCGGTATTGAATTTGAGACGGCTTCGGCGCATCGGGGGAAGGTTTGGGCAACTGCGGCCAAGACGGGCAGGCCCGAGACGCTCTTCGTGAACGAAGGCTCGGGCGCGAACCAATTGCCTTTCATCCTGGTTCCCATTGCCCTCGCCCAGTCCGGAGATGCCGTCATCGTGTCGGAGCCGGAAGCGCACCTCCATCCGAAGGCGCAGTCGCAACTCACGGCCATGCTGTTGGAGATATCGCGCAAGGCCGAGTTGCAATTTTTCATTGAAACCCACAGCGAGCACGTGCTGCACAGGCTCCTTCACGCCGTGGCAAAGGGGGAACTGGCCAAGGATGACCTGGCCCTTTACTACTTCGAGAATGAGGGCGGGCGCGCAAAGGCGACGCGCCTAGCTGTCAATGACCACGGCCAAGTTGATGGCGGCTTGCCCGGCTTCTACGACCAAAGCCTGGACGAACTCACCGAGTATCTTGATGCCCTGCGAAAGCACTGATCTGTGAAGCACAGATTCCTGCTCGACGTGAACATTCTCTATTTCGGCGTGAAGGGGGTTGACGAGAATGGCCGCCCTGACTCCACGTGCTCCGAGCTGACGGCCCGCATCCTGGCCAATTGCCACACCATCCGCGTGGACGACGCGCTGCTCGAGAGATACAAGGAGCACATGGATTGGCTCCGCGGGGATCCGCGCTCGATGCCGCAGCCGCTGGGGGTGTTGAACAGCCTGCTGCATCGCTCGGACAAGACCATACTGGAGGCGGGGGATTCCCCGCCACTTCCCCAGGGCATTCAAGTGCCGAAGAAGGATGAATACGTCGTGAGGGCCGCGCTCCACTCGCGGCCTGCGGTCGTTACGTGCGACCACGCGCTGAAACGCGCCATCAACGAACAGTCTGCCGCGCTGGGCGGGTTGAAAGCGATCACGCCGGCCGAGGCGCTGGAACTGGCCAAGGACAAGTAGCGCACTTCGCGGCTCTGAGCGCGCTCTGGCGCGTCCCGAAGACCGCGTGCCATGTTGGGAATTGGAGCTTACGTCGTCCCATGCTTTACCTCGAAGCAGTTCGCCCGGCTGGCGTTGTTGGACGGACGCCGTGGCTCGTTGAGCCATGGGGCTTACGGCTCAGCCTTTTGTGAAGTTCTCACTTTCACTCCGGCTAATTCCTCAAGAAAGGTGACGACGGCGGCGTAATCGAGGTCGCCTTTGCCCTGCGCCTTGGCGGCGGCATACACTTCCTTGACGGCGGAGGTGGCGGGCATGGGAACGCCCTGCGCGTAAGCGGCTTCCATAGCGAGCTCCAAATCCTTGTGCATCCACTTGAGGGGGAAGTAAGGTGTGAAGTCGCCCTGGAAGATGAAAGGCGCTTTGAAGTCCGTGAGGGCGGCGCGGGCCAAGCTGGACTGGATGATTTCCATCATGGTCTCCGGTTTCACGCCCGCCTTGGCCGCCAGGACGAAGCCTTCGCAAAAAATCTCCACCATGGTGGATTGAATCGCGTTTTGCGCGAGCTTGGCGGAGAGTCCGGCGCCGTGCGGGCCGCAATAGATATGCTTTTTGCCCAAGACTTGGAGCAACGGCAGGGCGCGCTCAAAGTCTTCGCGGTGGCCGCCAATCATGAAGGTGAGTTCGCCTTTCTCCGCGCCGTGCTTCGAGCCGGTCACAGGCGCGTCGAGGAAGCTGGCGCCTTTGCCCGCCGTTTGGCACGCCAGTTTGCGGCTCACCGTAGGGCTGATGGTGCTGGAATCTATCAGCAACGCCCCGGGGCGTATCGCTTCCAAGATGCCGCTCTTCCCTAGCGTCACCTCTTCCATTGCAGCCGAGTCGCTCAGAATGGTATAGACGATGTCGGCTTCTCGCGCGGCTTCTGCGGGGCTGGAGGCGATTTTCGCGCCCGCCGCGCCGAGCGGCTCGGCTTTCCCGGCCGTGCGGTTGTACGCGGCGACGCGATAGCCCGCCTTCACCAAATTCATGGCCATGGGCTGCCCCATAATCCCAAGCCCGATGAATCCGACCGATGATGTCATAAAACGCCTCCAGTCCTCGTGTGATGATGGGCTCCATCGCTCAAAACCACGGACGGCGCGGCGACGCGCTCAGGGGAAGCCCAGCCAGATCCGCAAATCGCGCACGTTGTTATCCGTGAATCCCACATCAATGGTATCGCCGAGGGTGCGAAAAAAATAATAAGAGTCGCTTTCCGCAAGGTAGCGCTCGGGGTCAAGGCCCAAGCTGCGAGCCCGCGAGACGGTTTGGCCATCGGCGACCGCCCCGGCAGAAGGACTGTTGCCGTCGCGCCCATCCGTCCCTGCGCTCAGTACGACCCACTTGCGCCCGGCAATCTTCGTGGCCGCGTAAAGCACATAGGCTTGATTCCGCCCGCCCATGCCGGAACCGGTCACCGGACAGGTCACCTCGCCGCCGGCGACCAAGGCCACCGGCTGATTCGAATGTTCGCGCGCCAATGATTCGAGCTGCGCCAGGTGACGATCCGCGATTTCTCGGAAGTCGCCGTCCCAGGGGCTGGGAGCGGAATGCGAAGAAAAACCCAAGCGTTCCAACCCTGCCCGAGCCGCCTCGACGGCATCCCGGTCCGAAAGCACGCAGCCATAATGCGAGTTCCGAAAGCCCGCATCCCCGGGCTTCGGCGTCTCGACCAGACTCCGCTGCTCGAAGTGGCGACGAATCGAGGCGGGGAATTTCTCTATCAGGCCGTATCGTTGGGCGATTCCATAGCAATCTTCCACCGAGGTCTCGTCCGGCATGGTTGGCCCCGAGGCGACAGCGGAAGGAAGGTTCTCGGGAACGTCGGAAACAAAAAGCGTCAGTTGCAACGCCGGAGCCGCCGCCAGCCCCAAGCGGCCGCCCTTGACTGCCGAGACATGCTTGCGGATGGCGTTCATT
>JAKASC010000127.1 GCA_021828245.1 Acidobacteriota bacterium | reverse complement strand
TTCGACCGCCTCTTAACTTACTTCGTCCTAACTTCGCCGAAGTTGAAACTTGAACCGTCAACGTGAGGGAGACCGCCCGTGCCCAAGGCCCTATTTCAAGCAGATTTCGGGCTTCAACTTCGGAATCCGGGTTCATTGGTCAGGAACAAAACCGAGTCGGTCGAGGCGTCCAAGTGCCACGGGTTCGCGCCGGAGCCCGACCAGCCGTCGCCCTCCCCGCCGGGGCGGGGCCATATGCGCGTCCACGACCAAATCCCCTGCCGAGTTAACACTCGCCGCCCGCGCAAGGCAGCGCTAAGGGGACCGCGGCTTGACGTTGGGACGCGGGCATTCGTATTTTTCAGTGTAAGGTTTCCCGATCCGCTTCAGCCAAGCGGCGCGAGCCTGCGAGCAGACCATGTAGTCGGGCGAGTTCCACAGCTTATGAATCTCCGCCCAAGCCGCCGGCGCGGTCATCTGCGCCAACAGGCGCACGCCCAGCGTGGCAATTTGGGAGTTGCGCGACCTGACCCAGGCGAGGGCTCGGCGCAGACCCGCGTTCTTGTTGCCCAGGATTACGTGCTGGTACTTCAACCGCACAAAGGCAATCTCGGCCAGCTCGATGTCGGGCGAGCCGGGGCCGAGTTCGCTCAGCTTCCCCTGGAGCAGAGGGCCCGGAACGGTGTGCCGTATCCAGTCGTACACGCGGTAGAGGTAGTCGAGCCAGGGAAGCACATTGGTCTGGTAGAATTCCGGAAATTGCGCGCTCACATCCTCGGGCTTGCCATCGTGGAAGGCGTAGATGGTGTACCAATAGATGGGGTCGCCGAACGCCCCGCGATAGGTCACCGGCGTGAGGCCGATGACCTCATCCACGCCGTCACCGCGAAGGTCCACGACCGAGGTGGCTAGGCTACCATTGGGCATGGCGGGCAGGGAGGTCGATTGAAACTTTCCGTCGCCAACAGGCTCAAGCGTTCCGAGCCACCCATAGCGGGTTCCCATCGAAGTTACAAGGTACACACGGCCCCGCTCCAGGTAGGCGAAGCGGAATCCGTACAGGTTATTTGGGACGGCTCCCGGTCCGCTCGACGAGGACCGCAACGCCGAAGCCACGGCCTTTAGGGGCAGCCGGTTTGCTACCGCGAGCTGCCGGGGAGTCTGAGGCCAGCGCAGCGTCCAGTGCGGCATCGGGGTGAGAACAGTCGTGATCTGGGCATTGGCGCCTCCTGCCACGCACAGTAGGCCCAGCCCGAGCCACCACGGACCCCTACTGCGGCTGAATGTTGTTCTCGACGGTCTGGACATAGGTGAACCCTGGACTTGACGTGTTCTCCGTCCAAGAGGTGCCGCCGCTGGACGGTACCCAGTAGAGGCTCTGATAGACATCCGAGCAGGGGCAGGAACTCTGGCTGATGGTGCATCTGGTGTTCCCGCTGTAGAACACGAGCGCGTTCTGCTCCAACTGTGACCCGGAGAGGGCGGGCAGACTCGGGTACGCCTGCTGCTCGGTCTGCATGCACGTAGTCGCCGTTCCCAGCTTCTGCTGGAAGATGTTCGCGCCTTGCGAGGTGTTTGTCATCCAGTCAAAAGCATCCAGGAGGCTGTTGGGGACCATCATCAGCCCGACATAAGTGCCACCGGCCGGGCTCGAGTCTCCCAATCCTGATTTGTGCCCATATCTATACAAAGCCCAAAAATCGGCAAAATGTTACAAACAATTTTGCCTTTTCAAACACACTGCCACTTCCGCCCTTTCGTTGCAACACCTTACTGATGTTACAGGCTTCATGAAAAATAACCCTCGTAACATTTCTCGCTTTTTAGGGCTTCTCCTTATTGGGGGCAATTGAGGGCTGACCGGCGGTCGGTCCCACCGCGATCGCTGCCCTCCCATGAAATCTCCCGCAGACCTTGCAGTGAAAAAGACCGATACGCATGGAAACCAGGCTGAGGGAACCTCGAAGACCGTGGCGAACGGGTGTCTTCCCTTTTGCCAGCTTATCCGGCGATTCTGCCATAACCAATTGCCCCCTATCGAGGTAGAGAAGCTCAGCACTGCTCAGACTTGACCGCATTGACAAGCTGGGCCGAGCGGAAGCGGTCAACTATGATGCCTTGGCTTATAAGCCCCATGCCATTGAAGCCAAATACTTCCTCACGCAATTCTGCCAGCTCTTTTATCGCCGCAACTGCTACACCCTCAACGACGACTTCACCAAAGCTCTTTACTTCCTTGACGGCAATCTCGCGAACGACCTCATGGCCCAATACCAGAAGCACAAGACCCTCGAAACCTTTCTCGATAACCCTTCAGCACCGGAAGTCGCCATTGAGGTCGAACAGGCTGCTCTTCAACCGATGGACAAGCCGCCCTACAAGGCCAGCGTGGACTTTTATGAAATCGAATATTTGAAGTGCTCCCCAAAATTCGGACAGGCCCTTAAGGTGTAAAATCGCTGCCTCCGGGAGGAGGCAGATGAAGCGAACACGCCGGCAGTACAGCGCCGATTGGAAGGCCAAGACTGCCTTGGAGGCGATTAAGGGGCAGCAGACGATTCAACAGATCGCCTCGCATTACGAAATCCATCCGGACCTAATGACGCACTGGAAGAAGCAGTGGCTGGAGGGGGCGGCGCAGATTTTCTCCAACGGCCAGGAGGCGGGGGCGAGAGCGGCCGTGGAACTTCGGATTAAAGGGTTGGATGGTGAGCCGTGAGGGAATCGAACCCCCAACCTACTGATTAAGAGTCAGTTGCTCTACCAATTGAGCTAACGGCCCATCAATAACTTACAGGCATTTCCGATTTTACCGTGTAGAAACCGTCGTAGGCAAAGCCGGATTTTGGCTTCCCGGCAGGCTTTTGGCCTGCCTTCTGGCTCGAGGCTTCCAAGCCCTCCATGACCCTTTCGCGGGCTTGCGGCGTGGGAAGGGCGCGTCTTAGGCCGATAATCACGCCCGAATGTCCCATAAGCCGCATCGTCGAAAACGCATCACCTCCGCCCGCATCGTGAGAGCCGGCCACGCTCTATCTTCCGCAGTGTAACACAAAACCGATGGGTTTTCTCGAGACTCCTCCTGAGGAAGAATGAGTTCGTAGCCCAACTCCTTTTTGGGTGGCGGCTCCTGCAGCATCTGGGCTTTGGGCTTTAAATCGAGGTCCACGCAGGATGAAGAGGGTGCTGACAAGAAGCCGCGCGCTCAGGCGGTGGCCGGACTCGAAGCGGGCCGCTTACCCGCGCGCGTGATGCCCACCGCGAGCAGTCCTATCAGCGTCCCGGCGATGACGGTCCACGCAATCCAGAACGTCATCTGAGGCAGGAAGGCACTGTAAAAATACTTCTCGGCGAAAGGCAGATGCGCGATGTCCGCATCTACAGCGTCATAGTGCGTCCCCCAGCCCGCCCCGCCGTTGCCCCGCATGGCGAGATACATGACGATGAGAATCGGCACGCGAGCGGCAAAGGCATAGCCGAGGAGCGTCCGGCCGAGCGCGCGCCAGCCAAATCCAACCACGAACGCGGCCACCAGCATGAGCGCGAAGCCGATGATGCTGACCACCGCCAGGCGCGTGTGAAGAAAAGTTAGCGCCAGGACCGCACCCCCAACCACGATGGCGATTCCCAGCCCCAGGAATCCCCACGCCTTACCGCTGCTCTGCCATCCGTGGCCGGCCTTCGCCAGCTTGATGGCAAAATACGGCCCAAAAATCAGCGGCAGCCAGCTAATCCCGATAATCGCTCCTTCCCCGCCTGCCTTGTTGCCGAACCACGGCATTCCCCAGTGCTGGAGTTCGCCCACCAGACGGAGCAGCGTGACCGCCAGCGTAATGAACGCAGGAACCGCAATCAGCCGAGTAATCGAGAGCTTCTCGTCGTTTGCCATGGGAGCTCCTTTTAGGCCGCCAATGGGCGAAGAATCCCTTCTCTTGGGTCTTAAAACCGCGGGGCCGATGGGCCCGCATCCGCGTTCCCTTCATCGTATTTTGCCGCGAGCCGCCACGCGCCAAGTTCCTTCGACTTCCCCTTGACGAACCACAAAAATCTCATCGTGCATATTAACGCAGGTGCAAACGTGGTTGGGAATAATCCGAACCACGTCGCCGACCTTCAGCGCCCGTGAGGCCCGCCGCGTGTCCACATAACCGTGCTCTTCGTTCAACTTGACGATGGGAGCGTCCGGAGCTTCCACGATAAAACCATACCCCGAAGCCGGGCCAAAGCGCAGCGGATCCGAAGAGAGCGTCTTCGACCCCGCGTCCACGATGGCGCCTCCTGCGACCGCGGTTGAAACCACCGTCGCCACCACCCGCGCCGCGCAGTCTTCCATGGCGCACGCGCCCTGATAAAACGTGTTCATATCGTTATAAACGTAAGTGCCTGGCCGGATTTCGGTGAGGCCTGGAATTTCGTGCGATTGAAACGCTGAAGGCGTCGAGCCGGCCGAGACAATCTCCACCGGAATCCGCTCCCGGCGGAAGCCCTCTAGCGCCCGCTCCACTCTTTCCGCCACGCGAGCCAGCTCACGGCGGCGAGCCTCAGCATCTCCGCCAATCTGCCCCGGATAGCACATCAGCCCGCGAAACCGCAAAGACGGAAGCCGCATCACCGTTCGGGCCAGTTCCACCAAGGCCGGCCCGGGTTCCAAACCGCACCGCCCCAAGCCGGCGTCAAATTCCACGAGGACGCCGACCGTGGCGCCGCGCTCGCGCATGGCAGCGGCGACCGCCTCCGCGACAATTTCACTGTCGAGTGATATGAGCATGGAGCGGTCGAGGGCCAAAGCGGCTAAGCGTTGCAGCTTCTCTCGACCCAGGACCGGATAAGCCACCAGAATGTTGTCCAGCCCGGCGCCGCACATCACCTCCGCCTCGCCCACTTTGGCCACCGTCAGTCCGACCGCCCCGTGCCGAACCTGCATGCGCGCCACTTCCGGAATCTTGTGCGTTTTGGTGTGCGGACGCAGCCCCAGGCCGTGCGTCCGGCAATAATCCGCCATGCGCCGCAGGTTCCGATCCAGAACGTCCGCGTCCACCGTCAAGGCGGGAGTTGAAAGCTCGTTCCAGCGCACGATAGGCTCACTTGGAACCGGGGTGTTGCCTCACCCGTGCAATGCAGTCAATTTCTACTTTGACGCCCGGCAAGATGGCGCCGACTGTTGTTCGGGCGGGCGGATCCGCCGGAAAGTATTCTTTGTAAACTTCGTTCATGGCGCCGAAGTCGTGGATGTCGGCCAAAAAGACTCCCACCCGCACGACGTCTTTCATTGAGCTGCCGCTCGCTTCCAAGATGGCTTTGATATTTTCGAGCGCGCGGCGCGTCTCCGTCTTGATGTCGCCGGTTTCGAGTTGATCTGTGGCCGGGTCAATCGCCACTTGCCCCGCCACAAACACAAAACCGTCGGCCACGATTGCCGGAGAGTAAGGCCCTCGCGGGCGCGGCGCATTTTCGGGTTTCACGACTTGTCGCATTTCATCTCCTGAGCCATGGATTCCGCGCCGGGGCCGGCGGCTTCGACGGCTCCGCTCGGTTGGAGCGACGATTTTTGGGAACCGCTCGCCGCCAGCCTCAAGCCAACTGGCCTCCGTCAACGAACAGCAGCACGCCGTTCACGTAGTCGGCGTCGCACGACGCGAGAAATGTCGCCGGCCCGGCGATGTCTTCCGGCTCGCCGACCCGGCCGAGCGGTATGAGGTTCTCATATTTCTTCATGAATTTTCTGCTTTTAAGCAGCGGCGCCGTCAGGCGGGTGCGAATCAGTCCGGGCCCGACCGCATTCGAGTTGATCCCGTAATGTCCGAGTTCGCGCGCCAGCGTTTTGGCCAGCAGAAAGAGCCCCGCCTTGGAAGCGTTGTACGGAGCCAGTTCCGCTTCTGCGTCCCAACTGTTCGTGGAGGCCATGAAGACCAGCTTGCCCTTTCGCCGCTCGACCATTTGCGGCGCCACGGCGCGAGACACCAGAAATGCGCCCTTCAGGTTCGTATTGAGGGTCAGGTCCCAGTGCCGCTCATCCATCTTCAAGTAAGGTATCGCTTTCCCGACGCCCGCCACGTACATCAGAATGTCCACCTGTCCCTTCCAGCGAGTGGCTCGCTCGACCATGGCGTTCACGGAACGGGGCCGCTGAACGTCACAGAAAATTCCGCGCACGCTGCCGCCTTCGCCGCGAATCTCTTTGACGGTTCCGGCCATCATCTTCCGGTCAACGTCGGCGATGGCGACGTCCGCGCCTTCGCGCGCCAATCGCACGGCGATTGCCTTGCCAATTCCCTGCGCGCCGCCGACGACCAGCGCCACGCTGCCGCAAAACCTGTTGGGAATCCAACTCTCCGCCATCGCCATGGAAAGATATCCCTTAAACGTGAACCAAAACTTTTCACAGTCCGCCGGGCCGAGTCCAGTATAATGACCCGCCCCGCTTGCGTAAACCCCGAAAGCGAGGTGGAAGCGGTTTTAGCGTCCCGCGACTTTCGAATCAGTAGGAAGCAGGATGGGGCGTCGAAGCATGACGACAAACTCAGGCTCTTCTGAACCCGCCGCGCCTCCTGCTTCGCTGCCGCGCGAAATCGGCCTCACCGGCTCCATCGTCATCGTCATCGGGACGATCATCGGGTCAGGAATTTTTCTTGTCCCTCACAACGTCGCGCGGCAGGTGGGGAGCGTTCAGAGTCTTTACTGGGTCTGGATTCTGGGCGGCGTGCTAGCGCTGGCCGGCTCGCTGTCGCTGGCTGAGCTCGGCGCAGCCATGCCGGAAGCCGGCGGCATCTACGTCTATCTGCGGGAAGCCTACGGGAAGCTCGCCGCGTTTCTATTCGGCTGGGCTTCGCTGCTGGTGATTGACGCCGGCTCGGCCGCCACGCTCGCCGTGG
>JAKASC010000126.1 GCA_021828245.1 Acidobacteriota bacterium | reverse complement strand
AGCTGACCGCCCCGACGATTCATGCCAATCTTCACATTCAGTTTGCCGGGCAAAGCGCGGAATACAAGCAGGTGGCGTTTGAGCGGCTGCAGAAGGGAACGGAGACCGAAGTCAAAGGCACCATTCCAATGAAGATTTCCGACTTCAAGATTACGCCGCCTGAATTGCTCTTCATGCCGATCAAGAATTCCGTGCCGGTCACGGTGGACACGTTTTGGAAACCGGTAGGGAAGTGAAGCGGGGGTAAAATCGGCGTCCCGGTGGCGTGGCTTCGTTGAGCGGAGGCCGGTTATTGCATTCAAGCGCCGATGTTGGTATTCTTACAATAGAAGAGGGCGCAAGAAGCGCCCGGCATCTTTGAGGGAGGTTAAGGAGCATGGGTCTTGAGCTGACACCCCTGGCGGTGAGCAAGGTTAAGGAGATTATGGCGCAGCAGAATCCCCAGCCCCTCGGGTTGCGCTTGGCGGTGGTGGGAGGCGGCTGTTCCGGGTTCTCTTACCAGATGAACTTTGAAAACGAAACCAACCCGATTGATAAGACCTACGAATTTGACGGGCTGAAGGTGTTTGTTGATCAGGCGTCATTGATGTACCTGAACGGCACCAAGATTGATTTTGTGGAGAGCCTGGAAGGGTCGGGCTTTAAGTTCGATAACCCCAACGTCAAAACGACGTGCGGCTGCGGCAGTTCGTTCACGGTATAACCGCGCGGCCATTCTCTTCGAGCCGGGCGCGGCCTGATGAGTGAGCTCGCGCCCGCCGCACCGTTTTCCTGTACTCCATTCCCTAGCACTCAGCTTGAAACCGGCAGGCGGATAAAGTGGCTTGCCCGCGCCGCCGTGCGCGCTACAATGGCGGCTCGGAGCTTGTGGCACAGCACGGCCATCATTGGTGTGCTCCCGCACGGGCAGGATGCCCGTGCCACACTGGACATTGCAAAGGAGCGTTGGACGCACTACACTAGGTGCCCTTTCAACCGGCCATGAGGGCCGTGCTCCCGCACGGACGGGACGCTTGAGCCACACCAAAAGGGGCGCGGCATTTTTGGCTCGCGGAGTTCAATCCCTTGAAGATCGCGCTTGCCCAAATCAACACGGTCATTGGTGACTTTGACGGCAACGTAGAGCGCATTGTTCGCTTTGCAGAGAAGGCCAAAGCGCGCGGCGCGGAGTTGGTGGTGTTTCCGGAGTTGGCGGTTTGCGGTTATCCGCCGCGCGACCTGGTGGAAAAGCCGGCCTTCGTGCGCCGTTCCGAACAAGCCCTGGAATGCCTCATCCCACGGCTGCCCGACGTCGCCGTTCTGGTCGGCTACGCGCGGAGGTCGGGGGTGACCTCCGGCAAGGCGGTCTCGAACGCTGCGGCGCTGATTCAGGGCGGCAAAAAGCGGCTCGATTACGCCAAAATCTTGCTGCCCTATTACGACGTATTTGATGAATCGCGAACCTTTGAGCCGGGCACGCAACCGGGCTTGTGCGACTTGGGTGGCCTGCGCCTGGGCACGACGATTTGCGAGGACGTTTGGAACGACAAAAACTTTTGGAAGCAGCCGCTCTACCCGCGCGACCCGGTGGAGGAAGTGGCGAGAGGCGGCGCGCAAGTCTTGCTCAACATCGCCTCCTCGCCTTATCACGCGGAAAAAATCGCGCTGCGATACGACATGCTGCGGGCCATTGCGCGAGAGCGGCGGATGGTGGTGGCGTACGTCAATCACGTGGGCGGCAACGACCAGCTCATTATGGATGGGTCGAGCCTGGCGTTTGATGCCGAGGGCGACTTGTTGGCGCGAGCGCGGTCGTTCGAGGAAGACCTAGTGGTTTTTGAGACCGACGGAACACAGCGCGAAATTCACGAGGCTCCATCTTCGCCGTCGGAGGAGATCTACCAAGCCTTGATGCTGGGAACCCGCGACTACGTGCGGAAATGCGGCTTTCGCAAGGTGCTGGTGGGGCTGAGCGGCGGGATTGATTCGTCGCTGGTGGCGACGATTGCCGCTGACGCGCTGGGGCCGGAGAACGCGCGGGGGATTTCCATGCCCGGGCCATACTCTTCGCCGGGCAGCGTGCGGGATGCCGAAGCCCTCGCGAGAAATCTGGGCATTGATTTTCGCGTGGTTCCGATAACGCCTATCTTTGAAAAATACCTGGAGACGCTCGACCCGGTTTTTGAGGGTTTGCCGCGTGACGTGACCGAAGAGAATTTGCAAGCCCGAATTCGCGGCAACCTGCTGATGGCGCTTTCCAATAAATCCGGCGACCTGCTGCTGAGTACCGGCAACAAGTCAGAGTTGGCGGTCGGCTACTGCACGCTGTACGGCGACATGGCGGGTGGACTCTCGGTGATTGCCGATGTGCCGAAGACCATGGTCTATGAATTGGCCCGGTACGCGAATCGGAAGGGAATTCGGATACCGGAAGCATGCCTGGAAAAAGCGCCGTCGGCCGAGCTGCGCCCGAACCAAACCGACCAGGACACGCTGCCGCCCTACGAGGTGCTGGATCCGATCTTGCGGGCCAGCATTGAAGAAAATATGAGCGTGGCCGAAATTGTTCAGACGCTGGGAGTGGAGGAAAGCGTGGTGCGGGACGTTGTACGGCGTGTGGCACGCGCCGAATATAAGCGACAACAAGCCGCTCCGGCACTCAAAGTGACGGCCAAGGCGTTTGGCATGGGCCGGCGATATCCCATCGCGCAGAAGTTTGAAGAGTAAGCGGGACCCGTGAGCGCTCGGCTCATCAGCCAACGTCGCGATGCGACGCCCACGGTTAGGGCGCAGGCCGCAGCGAATTCGAGGAGGTTCGGGTTAAGAGAGCAATCTGTTTTTGTGCGGCGGCCCACTGAGTGCTCTGGCGCGGCTCGGCTTCAAATTCCAAAAGCGCCCGCCTTCGATGGCCTTCTTTGAGCAAGGCCAAACCCAACGCATAGTGGAAACCGTAAGCGTAGGGCTTGAGCGAAGCCGCGTAACCGAGCACCTCGGCGGCGCGACGCGCGTGCCCGAGTTGATATTCGGAAATGCCCAACAGGTAATAGCCGTCCGGCATGTCGGGGCTAAGGCGCAAGAATTGCTCGGCGCAGGCAACGGCTTGGCGGTAATTGCCGGTTTGATAATAGAGATAGGCCAGGTCGTCCCACGGATAGGAGAAATCGGGGGCCTCGGCAATGGCGGCGCGGAACAGGTTGATGGCTTTGCGGTAATGCTTGTCCGCCATCAGTGCCGTGCCGAGCGCGGTTTTGGCGTTGGGGCTCTCAGGAGCCACTTGAACGGCGTGATAATAGAGCAGCGTGTCATTCGCCCAGTAGGTGCTTTGCGCCAGCGTGGTTGTGGCGTAGGCCATGAGAATGAGCGTGGCCACGCCGGTGGCAACCCGGGAGAGCCGGGCGGGATTCGAGCGACGCCGAAAAAGCGACGCTAAGAGCTCAACCAGCAGAATCGAAAAGCCGATGGATGGCAAGTACAAATACCGGTCTTGCACCAAATTGTCCGACGGCAACAGAGCTAAGTCCAAGACGGGAGCAAGAAAAACCAGAATCCACAACGCCGCCCACCCCACCACGGGCCGACGCCATGACCACCCGGCAAGGGCGATGACGACCAGCGCAAGACCCAACAGCGGCAGCCAAAATTGCCAAAGGCTCGGATGATGAATCCAGGGCATATCGTAATAGATGGAAAGCGGACTCGGCCAAATCAACAGACGAAGATAAGTCCAGAGAACCGTCGGCAAAGTGAATAGCGTAAAGCGCCAGGGTCGGGGACGGGTTGGGCCGGTGATGCTGCCGAAGATCCACACGCGCAGCAGCAGGTACGCCAGGCTAAGCAAGAGATAAGGTGCGGCCGCGAAGAAAGCCGAGCGCCAGCGAGTCCACCATGCCTTGGCTCGGCTTCGAGCGAGGGGTGATGGTGTGGGTTCGAGCCGCCGAGGCAGCTCGGTCGCGGGCGAATATGAGCCGAGCAGTCCGTCGTAGGCCGCGACGATCAACGGAAAAGTGACGGCGGTCTCCTTGGTGAGCAGGCCAAGCGCGAAGAGTAACCAGGAAACGGCGGCCCAGCGCCATTTTCCGCGCAGCCCCTGGCGGGATTGAAGGTAAGCAAGAAACGCGGAAAGAAGGAAAATCGCGGTTAAGGGATCGGTGACGCCGGAGACCCAGGCGACGGCTTCCAAATGAATCGGATTGAGGCCGAACAGCGCGGCGACCCAGGCGGCTTTCCACGCATCGCGGAGCAGGCGCGCGGCCAGCCGATACACAAGCCACGTCACGCCGACGTGAAGCAGGACGGCGGCCACATGCCAACCCGCCGGCTTCAAATGAAACAACCAGTAATTGAGACGCAGCCATAAGAGAAACAGAGGGCGGTAATAACTGCTGCCTTGCCCGCGGCCAGATTGACTCCAAACATCGCGCGTGAAATAGCGCCCCACGAAATGCCAGGTTCGCAAAAAGGGATTCAGGACGATTTGGACGTGGTCGTCATAGACAAAACCGAAATCCACCGTCCCGCTGAAAACGACCAACGTGGCCAGCAGCACCAGCCCCTCGGCAAGGCGGCGCAGCGCGAGGGAATCCTGGCCGGGGCGTTCATGCGTGGAGAAGCGCGAAAGGAGCACGTTGAGCACGATTCAGTATAACCTGCGCTTCGGTTTTAGCGCCGCGAGCAAGAAGGATAACCAAGGGGCAGGCGAATGCCCGCAAGGGTTGTGACGTGGCGGAAAGAGCCGGAGCCCTCGGGCATTTACACCTATGCTAAACTTCCTTTTGCGGTACTTGACTCCTTCGCATGTCCGAATCAGCGTTTCCCCAGGACACCTGTATTCCGCGTGGTCATTGGCCATCATCATGGCGGTTGCGATGGCAGGCCGCGCCGCGGCCATGGAGCCGCTGCCCCGCGTTTCCCTCCGAGAAATCACGGTATCGAACGGGCTCAAAGCGGTTTTAGCCCCGCAAGGCCGCGCCTCCGTGGCGACCTTGGAGGTGTGGTATCACGTCGGCTCCAAAAACGAAGCGCCCGGCATGAGCGGCTTCGCCCACTTGTTTGAGCACCTGATGTTTGACGGCACGGTGGACGTTGGCCGCGGCGTCTTCTCGCGCGATATCGTCAGTACCGGAGGCGTGGACAACGCTTACACCACCGTGGATGCCACGGTTTTTTGGGAGACCGTTCCGAGCAGCACGCTGCCGCTCGCCCTTTGGCTGGAAGCCGACCGGATGAGAAACTTGTCCATCACCCGTCGCGCCTTTGAAACGGAGCGACAAGTGGTAGAGGACGAACGCCGTTATCGGCTCGAAAGCCAGCCTTACGGGAACGTCATCGAGAAGCTTTACCAGACCGCTTTCAAGGTGAGCCCGTACCGGCACTTGCCCATCGGCAGCGTCAAAGACCTTAACCGCGCCAGGTTGAATGAGGTGAGGCAATTCCATGACACTTATTACGTTCCCAACAATGCCACGCTGGTAGTGACGGGGGATTTTCCGCCGGCAAGAACGGAAGCCCTCATCCGAAAATACTTTGGTCCATTGAGGCGCAGCGCCCAGCCGATTCCTCGGCAAATCCCCCAGGAGCCTCCGCAAACCCACGAGCGGAAGGTTCAGCTTCACGAGGATGTCGCGCTGCCCGCCTTCGTCATGGGGTTTCATATTCCGGCGGATGGGACGCCGGATTCCTACCCGCTGCGATTGCTCGCCGACATTCTGTCGCAAGGCGAAAGCTCGCTGCTCTATCGGGAACTGGTTTACAGAAAACAGATGGCCCTGGAATCGCAAGCCGAAGCTAACCTGACCGAAGACCCCAATCTGTTTCTCATCTTCGCCGTGATGAACCGCGGCGCCACGGTCGCCCAGGGCGAGGCGGCGGTTCGCGCTATTCTGCGGCAGTTGAAGAGCCGGCCCGTCAGCCAAGCGACCCTCGAAAAGGCGGAGCGCCAAATGGTATTCCATTGGGCGCGGGAGCGAGAGACCTCGCGCGGCGAGGCCGAACAGCTTGGCTATGATGCGGTCATTTTGAACGATCCCAACGCTATCAACACGGCCATGACGCGGCTGTTGGCCGTTACGCCCCGGGAGATTCAAAGCGTGGCGCGGAAATATTTTGTTCGGCGCAATCTGACGGTGATTGAGGTGGACCCGAGCCGATAGATATGGGCCGCCAAATCCATCCTCTCGGCTTGAAAGGCCCAGCGCGAATGCGCTCGCAAAACCATCGGAAATGCATCGTCGCCGCTCTCTTGGTGTTCGCGGCCTCGGTTGGAACCGCCGGAGGGCAGGGAAGCGTCAACGTTCCGCCCGCCGTGCCGTCGCCCTCGGCGGTGTCGCTTCCTCAACCGCTTCTCGAGACCTTGCCGAACGGTCTCCGCGTGCTGTTGATAGAGCGCCGCTCGGATCCGCTGGTCACTTTGCACGCCATGGTGATGGCGGGGTCGAGCGAGGACCCTCCGGGGCGCGCGGGAACCGCCCAGTTTGTGGCGGGCTTGCTCACGCAAGGCACCGCGCGGCAATCCGCCCTGCAGTTGGCCCAGATTATTGACGCAGCCGGAGGGTCCATGCAAGCCGGCGCCGGCTGGGATGAGACGATGGCCAGCGTGAGCGTGCTGGCGGACCGCCAAGCGTTGGCCTTTCGCCTGCTGTCGGACATGCTCATCCATCCCGCGTTTGCGCCCAGTGAAATGCAGCGTTACCGTCGGCAAACGATTTCCGCGCTTCGCGTGCTGAAAGATGATCCCCACTACGTCGCTCACACCCTCGTGCGCGAGGCTCTGCTCGCCGGAACGCCTTACGCGCATCCTCCCGAAGGAACCGAGGCCACGCTCGATGCGATAACGCGCGAGGATTTGGAGCGCTTTCATGCCAAATATTTTCGTCCCGCCAACACCGCTCTCGCGGTCTTGGGTGACGTGACGCCGGAGGAGTGCAAGG
>JAKASC010000125.1 GCA_021828245.1 Acidobacteriota bacterium | reverse complement strand
CGGTCTTGCGGTCGGCATCGCCCGGTGGCGGACTGAAGTCCGCTGCCACCGAAAGGAACTTCAGCGCTACTCGGCGCTTCAGCCGCGTGTCCTCGGCCTCATACACCTCGCCCATCCCGCCCGCGCCGAGCTTCCGCAGCAGGTGATAGTGCGAGACATGCTCCGTTGTCATGCTTCCCCACCCGTCGTTAGCATCCTACGCTCCGGGCTGGGGCGCGTCAACCGCGCTCTGACCGTCGAACCCGAAATCCTCGCCTGCCGATTGCGCCCTCGGAGCGTTATCAAGGACCGTCGGTTGTTGGTAGCCGCGGCGGTGCTTTGCCCGTCGCGGGACTTTCCTACAGCCGCAAACGGCGCTTGGTCTTGGGCGTCGCCAGCATTTTGTCAAGGCGCGGCGTCAGTCGGCGGTCCGCCGGATGGCATTTTGCCGAGGATGCGCGAGCCGTCAGCCGCAGGCTGCGGAGGCGGGTCCCTCGCGGCGCGGGAGCCGGCGAAAGCCTAAACGCACGACGCGATGGTCCAAAATGGATGCACTTAACTGTTGAGATGTATCTAAGTTAATCAACATTATAAATCTGAATATTAGATCAGCTGGTAAATCATCCAAGGGCTTCTACGCGTCGCGCGCGGCTTGCGCTGAGACGGCGCCATCCGGCCGCGCGAAGCGGCAGCATCGAGTGGCGGCAATGGAGGTTGCCGCGGCGCGGGTGTTTTCATATGATGGAAAACGTTGTGCTACAGGCACCAGCTATTGGCGGGCTGCTCGAGCCGTTTGGAATTCGGCTGACGGACCACCAAGCCGATCAACTCCGAACCTATCTGGAGCTTTTGCTACGATGGAACGAGAGAATCAATCTGACCGGCATTCGTGATCCCGCCGAGTGCGTGGTCCGCCACTTCGGGGAAAGTTTGTACCTGGGATTGGTTTTGAGGCTGGACGGTCGGCTCATGGACATCGGCACCGGAGCGGGGTTCCCTGGATTGGCGTTAAAAATTACCTCGCCGGCACTGCGCGTCTTCCTTTTGGAGCCGAACGCCAAAAAGTCTGCTTTTCTGAAGGAAGTCGTGAGAGAATGCGGATTTTCGGATGTCGAGGTGAGGAGAGCAAGGATTGAGGACTATGCCGATGAGGAGAAGTCTCCGGCCTTTGACCTGGTGACGATGCGGGCGGTGGGCGAGGTGAAGAAGGTGTTGCCGTTGGCGGCTGGGTGCCTGGTTGAGGGCGGGTCTTTATGCCTATGGACGACATCGGAAATAGCCAATGAAATTCGGCGATGGTCCGGGCAAATCAATTGGAGCCAAACGGCGAAGATTCCGCGGTCGAGAGAAAGAGTGATTTTGATTGGCCGGAAGGCTTCGGGTTAATGTGGGGCGGGCAGGCTGCGGTAAAAAGCTGTTGATAATCGCGCAAGTCACGAGCGAGCGAATGTTTCACGTGAAACATTCCCGGCTTCCCAGGTCTAGCCGGCGATTGACCAGGATTCGGAGCCGGCTTATGGTGACGGGTTGAGGATGGGCAGAGTCATCGCAATCGCCAACCAAAAGGGCGGCGTGGGCAAAACCACGACAGCCATCAACCTTGCGGCCGCGCTCGCCGCCCACGATATGTGGACTTTGGTCGTGGATTGCGACCCTCAAGGCAATACGACAAGCGGCTTTGGCATCCCCAAAGACCCGTCCCGACGCTCGCTCTATCATTCCCTTTTGATGGATATTCCGCTTAACGACTTGATTCTCCCCGGCCCGGCTGAGGCCCTGCACATTGTTCCGTCGGATAAAAATCTTATCGGGGCCAACGTCGAGCTGGTTTCTCAACCCCAACGCGAATACATTCTCCGGCAGCGAATTCTCCCCATCCGCGAACGATTCAACTACATCCTGCTCGATTGTCCGCCGGCACTCGATCTCCTCACCCTCAATGCGTTGGTCGCAGCGGATTCGGTCCTCATTCCCATTCAATGCGAGTATTTCGCCCTTGAAGGCGTATCGGAGCTCTTAGATACGCTGATACGAATCCGCCGCGCCCACAACCCAAAGCTTGCCATTGAGGGTATCCTGCTTACCATGTTCGATGAGCGAACCAACCTTTCCCATCAAGTCAAGGAGGATTTGAAGGATTTCTTCGGCGATCAGGTGTTTGACACGATGATTCCCCGCAACGTCCGGCTCGCCGAGGCTCCAAGCCACGGCAAACCGGTGATGTTTTATGACCCGGAATGTCGGGGAGCTAAAAGCTACGAAGAGCTTGCTAAGGAGGTGATGCGCAATGACCAGAAAGGCCTTGGGAAGGGGGCTTAACGCCCTTTTGCGGGAGCCTGAGCCACCTCAAGCTTCCGGCGAGGTCGGGCAAATCGAGATTAGCCTTATAGACCCGAACCCATTTCAACCGCGCGATACCTTTTCGGAAGGAAAACTGAAGGAATTGGCGGATTCCATCCGTGCGAGCGGCGTGGTTCAGCCAATTCTGGTGCGGCGGGCGGGTGAGCGCTACCAAATCGTGGCGGGCGAGCGACGTTGGCGGGCCGCGATACTGGCGGAACTTTCTACCATTCCGGCCATCGTTCGCGAGCTGGATGACGCGCAGGCGCTCGAAATGGCCCTGACTGAAAATTTGCTGCGTGAAGACCTCCATCCGCTTGAGGTGGCAAAAGGCTACGAGCAGCTTCAGAAGAGATTCGGGCTGACCCATGAAGAAATTGCCCAGCGTCTGGGCGTGACGCGGTCCACCGTCACCAACGCCTTGCGACTGCTGACGCTGGACCCTGAAGTCCAACGACTGCTCGCCGAAGATAAACTCAGCGCGGGACACGCAAGAGCCTTGGCTGCGCTCCCTTCGCACGAGACTCAGCGGAAACTTGCCAAGCTTGCGCTGGAGCGCGAGTATTCCGTCCGGCAGATCGAGAGCCTTGTCGTCTCCCCTGGCAGAATACGGCCCAGAGCGAGGGCGTCAGAGGCGGAGAAAACCCCTGACCCCAACGTGCGCGCCGCGGTGATGGAAATAGAACGGGTGTTGGGTACGCGGGTGAAAATCGTCGGCGACGACAAACGAGGAAAGCTGGAGATTAGCTACTATTCTGCCGAAGACCTCAGCCGGATATTTGACATCATTGTAGGCCGAAGCTAATTTACGTACTATAAGTACTACTATAGTAGTATATGTGCTAATTGATTTGATAACCCACACAATCCAGGCATGATTTACGGCATCAATGCGCCGTCATGATGTGTGGTTCCGATAGCACGATTCGCCAGCAATCCTCGAAGCCAACTGAAGGCGGCTGTGCTCCGTCACACGCTTGAGGCTAGCAAAGTCGCAGGCGACCGTGGAAAGGCCGAGGATGCTCAGCCGGCTAAGG
The DNA here is from genome assembly GCA_021828245.1 of Acidobacteriota bacterium. Lineage (GTDB taxonomy): Bacteria > Acidobacteriota > Terriglobia > UBA7540 > UBA7540 > JAKCCV01. The sequence continues at coordinate 3,555 of JAKASC010000125.1, read as the reverse complement.
CGCTGAGAAGGTGTAAAATGAAACTTGGAGACACTCGGATAGCGGGTTTCCCTAAGTATTGACATGCCCGCGCGAGAAGGGGTTTTATCATCCGATTGATGGAGGCGCTTGGATGCTATTGGATGCGAAGCCGCCGAAGCCGAAGAAAGGCATTCGGAAGTATGTTTCCTTGCCGCTGCTCATTGTTGTGGTCTTGATTTTGGGCGGGTTGGCTTACTACGCCTTCCACAATTACGCCGAGGAGCAGGTCATCAAGCGTTTTCTGACGGCGGTTGAGCGGGGAAACTATCAGCAAGCCTACCGAATTTGGCAACCATCGAAGGAATACACGTTCCAAGACTTCATGCATGACTGGGGGCCGACGGGCGATTACGGCAAGATTCGGACGTTTCGCATTCTCGGCACGCAATCCAAGGGTAGCCGAACGGTAGTAGTGACGATTCGCATCAACCATGAGAATCCGCCGCTGGATTTGGTGGTGGACCGAAAACACAAAGGCATCGCTTACTCCCCCTTCTGACGCTCCGGCACGAAGCTTGTCGGGGTTTGGGGCAGGCCGTCGGAAGCCGCGCCAGTCGCCCGCAGCAGACTCTCCACGGCTTGTTGAACCTGCTCCAAGCTAATCGAGAGGATGCATTCCGGCTTTGGGTAACGATAACAATGGTCCCCGGGGCACGGATTGCACGCGTACTCGTTCTGGACGACCCAGGTTCGTTGGTTGCGGTCCTCGCGCGGCCAAGGGCCCCAAATGACGGAGCTGGATGAGCCGAAGATGACCACGGCGGGCGCGCCGAGCGCCTGAGCCATGTGAGCGGGGCCGCTGTCATTGCCCACAAATAGGCGCGCGCTCTTAAGCGCCGCCGCGAGTTGACCGAGCGTGGCGCCTTCCAGGCGGCGAATCGGCCGTGGGCTCGAACGCTGCACGGCGTCGAGCGTGCCAGATTCGCCCGGCCCCACCGAGTAGAGCGGCATCACGCCGACTTGCTCTTCAAGGTACTGGCCGAGTTGCGCGAACCGCTCGGGCGGCCATTGCTTGGTGGCATAGAGCGCGGCAGGATGCAGAACGGCGTAAGGGCAGTCCTGCGGGAGGTCCAACAACACCCGCTCGGTTTCCCACCACTCCAGGTCTTCCGCATGAACCGCCAGGCGCGAGCGCGGCAGCGGACCGGACGGCATGCCCAGCCAAAACAAGGCCGCAGCCTGATGCTCGGCGGTGTGAATTTGCGGCTGGCGCAGAATGAGGCGCGCGTCAGGGATGAGAAGATCGTAAATGCGCTTCATGCGAAAGTGCGCAAAGCCCGCTTTCCAGCGGGCGCCGCTCAACGCGGTGAGGAAATGGCTTGTGGGGCCGCCATGCAGGTTGAGGCAGAGTTGGAATGGATGCCGGCGAATGACTCTGGCGATTTGAAAGGGCGAGCCGTCACCCGACGGATCCCGGAGGGTCAGGGCTTCATCCACCTCGGGAATCATTTTTAACAATTCCTTAAATCGGGATTCCACCAGAAGGGAGAGGCGCAGGTCGGGTCGCCACTGCTTGAGGAGACGGAGCGCCGGCGTCAGCAGCACGATGTCGCCGAGGGAGCGCAGGCGCACCAGCAAGATGGGCGTTGCGGGCGGGAAATCCGCGAGGAGAGACGATGGCGAGGCGGCCGTTTCCACTCGGCCTACTCCGGCTCAATTTGGGCCTCATCCACGAGCATCACGGGAATATCGTCTTCAATGCGGTAAACCCGCCTGCACTGGCTGCACTTGAGGCCTTGACCGTTGGGCGTGAGCTTGACCGGAACTTTGCATTCCGGGCAAACCAGAATATCCAGCAGTTCCTGACTGATGGCCATGACGGAACTCCTTCCATGCGATGCTTGCAATTTAGCAGAGCCGCCCAACCTCTGCAAGACAACTTGGCAAAGAGTCGCCCTGTCTTGCGCGGTTGCCGAATCAGCCCCGACATGTGCGCGCTCTGGCAGTGAGCGCGGGACCGAACCGCCTCGCGCCGTATGGCTCGGCCGGGCGCAGGCCGGAGAGCATCGAAGGTGGGAAGAAGTGATAAAGTGGACTCGATGCCGGTGGGCCGTGGACGCTCAACCCTCAAGCGGCTGCAACAGAGGGTTCCGGCCAATGCTGATGAGAGAGGAGATTCTTCAATGATGACCCGTCGCGAGGCGATGAAACGTGTGATGGCGATGGCCGCTGCCGCAGGGGCGCGGAGAGGATGGGCAGAAGCGGAGGCCAAAGCCTATGCAGTGCCTGAAGGCTACCGTTTGGTTTGGCACGATGAGTTCAACGTGGCGGGCGCGCCCAATCCCAAGAACTGGACCTACGAGCACGGCTTCGTGCGAAACGAGGAGTTGCAGTGGTATCAGCCGCAGAATGCGTTTTGTTCGGGTGGAAAGTTGGTCATCGAGGCTCGGCGACAGACGGTGCCCAATCCTAATTACCGCCCGGGCAGCAAGGATTGGCGCTTCAGCCGCCGCGTCGCGCGGTACACTTCAGCCAGCCTCACGACGCGCGGTCTGCACAGTTGGCAATACGGTTATTTTGTGATGCGCGGTCGGATTGACACCCGGCCGGGCATCTGGCCCGCGTGGTGGACGCTCGGCATCTCGAAGCCGTGGCCCGCGTGCGGGGAAATTGACATCATGGAATATTACCAGGGCCACGTGAACGCCAACGTCGCCTGGCAGAGAGCCGACGGCTCACCGGATTGGGTGACCACATTTAAGCCCATCGTGGAATTTCACAATCCGAACTGGTCGAACGAGTTTCACCTCTGGGCCATGCACTGGACGCCGGCCTATATCCATCTGTATCTCGATGGAGTGCTGATGACCTCGGTGGAGCTCTCCCGCACGCACGATCCCCGCTATCACGGCTTCAATCCCTTTCATCAGCCGGCGTTCATGATTTTGAATGAGGCGATCGGCGGGCAGGCCGGAGGCAATCCCGAAGCCACGAAGTTCCCTTCGCGCTTTGAGGTGGATTACGTGCGCGTGTATCAGCGACGCTCGTAGGCGCCCGACCCCGCCGGGACGGCCTTGAACGCCTCCAGAAGCCGGCCGGTGCGCCCAGCCTGACACCGTCACCGTGAGTGCCGGCGTTGCCATCTCTCACCCACTGGAGCTTAAAAAAGAGACTGCCCCGCCCACCCGAAGGATCCAAAACAAGACAACCAGCTTTTCGCAGTCACGCGGTCACCAAGAGGGGAAAGCGAACTTTGGTTCGCCACAGGCAGCGAAGCTGACGGCGTGCGTGCCGCGGTGCGAGAAGCGTAAAATAGACGCGAGACGCAATTTCCGGTTGCGGAGAAGGATGGGCAAGGTGCGGGCGGGGATAGAGCGGGCGCTGCGCGGGGCGAGCGGGCTCATCGTCATCGCGGTGATGACGCTGTTTTATTCGCGGGTGCTGCACGTGAACGCGACGACGGTGGCGCTCAGTTACTTGCTGGTGGTGTTGGGCGTGGCGACGGCTTGGGGATTGTGGGAGGCGGTCGCGGCCTCGATTTTCGGGATGCTATGCTTCAACTACCTTTTCTTGCCGCCGGTGGGCACGCTGACG
>JAKASC010000124.1 GCA_021828245.1 Acidobacteriota bacterium | reverse complement strand
TTGAAGATACCGGCCCCGGCATTTCGCCGGAGCTTCAAGAACAGATCTTCAATCCGTTTTTTACGACCAAGCCGACGGGCGTGGGTTTGGGCCTTTCGATTGTATCCAAGATCGTGGACGACCACGGTGGCTCCATTCGCGTTCAGACGAACAACGGGAAAGGCGCAACCTTTCGCGTGTTCCTCCCGGCGTGAAACGGCCGCGCCCTTGCTGCGAGGCGGCACGGTGAGTCGCCGTTGGGGCGCGCGACAAAGCGATCCCATGCTGACAAACACACTAATGGAGCGACCATGGCGACCCTCCTAATCGTTGAAGACGAGCCTAAAATGCGGCGGCTTCTGGAGCTGAACTTGGCCGAGGAAGGTTACGCGGTGCGAACGGCTCCCGATGCTGAGACCGCTCTTAAAATGTTGACCGCGGAACCGGTGGACGCGGTGTTGACCGACGTCAAGCTCCCCGGCATGAACGGCCTGGAATTTCTTCAGGCTGCCAAACGGATCAACGGGGCCTTGCCTGTAATTGTCATGACGGCTTACGGCACCATCGAAAGCGCCGTGGAAGCGATGAAAGCCGGGGCCAGCGACTACGTTCTCAAACCCTTCTCGCTGGAAGAGATTAAGCTCGTAATTCGCAAAGAACTTGACGTTCGCCGTCTGAGGGAGGAGAACCGCTCTTTGCGAGAAGCCTTGGGCCGGCGCTACGAGTTCAAAAACATTGTTGCACGCAGTGCCAAAATGCAGGAGGTGCTGGCGGCGGTTGAACGTGTGGCTCCCACCAACGCCACGGTCTTGTTCGGCGGGGAAAGCGGCGTCGGCAAGGACTTGCTGGCACGCGCTTTGCATCAGCATTCGCGCCGCGCCGCCGGGCCTTTTGTGAAGATCAATTGCACAGCGATCCCGGAAAACCTTCTGGAAAGCGAGCTTTTCGGTTATGAGAAGGGGGCCTTTACGGGCGCCACATCGTCAAAGCCCGGCAAATTTGAGCTGGCCGACCAGGGCACGATCTTCCTGGACGAAATCGGCGATATGCCCGGATCGCTCCAGGTTAAGCTCCTTCGCGTCCTCCAGGAGCGCGAATTTGAGAGGCTCGGGGGAACCAAAACCTTGAAGGTGGATGTCCGTATCGTTGCCGCCACCAACCAGGATCTGCGGGCTGCGCTGGAGCAAGGAACTTTTCGTGAAGATCTCTACTATCGCCTCAACGTGGTCCCCATCTCCATTCCACCGCTCCGAGAGCACAAAGAAGACATTCCCTATCTGGTGGACCATTTTATTGCCCGTTTCGCCGATGAAGCTTCCAAGGCCATTACCGGCATCACTCCTGCGGCCCTGAAGCGGCTCATGGAATTTCATTGGCCAGGTAATGTCCGTGAGCTGGAAAATGTCATCGAACGGGCTGTGGTCATGGCAAGTCATGACAAAATTGACGTGGGCGATATCTACTTGGACCTCCCGCCGGCGGCAAACCCCGTAGGCTCACGGGTGCCGTCGCCGATGGGAGACGAAACGCCGTGGTTGCCGCCTGGCCTCACACTAGAGCAGTTCGAAGATGAAATTATCCGCGAAGCACTGCGGCGCGCCGGCGGCAACAAGTCCCAAGCGGCGCGGCTATTGGGGCTTTCCCGCAACGCGTTGCGCTACCGGCTGTCTAAAATCGGCGTGCCCGACGACTCCCAGCCGTGAGCAGAAGTTTGCATCGTGCCCTATTCCCAACCCCGCGGCTGCGAGGCCCCGGCCGACGAGGGGTATTCAAAGCGCGGCTATCGTGCTAGAATGCCTGTTTTGGACCACGAAGGGAGAGCGGAGGAATACGGCCAAAGGAAAGTGGGGCGAACCGGCACGCCGCCAGGTCGCGCGAGGCAAAAGAGAAGGGCCTGTAGCTCAGGTGGCTAGAGCGCACCCCTGATAAGGGTGAGGTCGGTAGTTCAACTCTACCCAGGCCCACCATTTGCTATCTGCTCCGTGACGGGTAGGATTTTAAATCCCCGGGGTCCAAAGCGCCGCCGGCCAATGCGACGGGCACGGCAATCAGCCCCACCCGGGTGGAAGGATGGGGCGACCGATTGCCAGAGCTTGGGCAGTGTAGGCCGTGACCTTCACCGGGAGCAAACGGAGAGCGACCCTCGACGATCGCAGGGCCCCGTGAGTAGCGAGATTCCTGAAGCCCGCCTGCTAGCCCAAATCCATCCCGAACGGCTTCCCAAGCATGTGGCCATCATCATGGATGGAAACGGCCGCTGGGCCCGGAAACGCCGGCTGCCGCGCATCGCTGGCCATCGCGCCGGCATGAACGCCGTCCGACGAGTCATTGAAGCCTGCGCGGAACTGCGCATCCCCTACCTCACCTTGTACGCTTTCTCGGTAGAAAATTGGAAGAGGCCGCGGCGCGAAGTCGAATTGCTGATGCAGCTATTGAAAGAATATCTGAAAAAGGGGGTCGCGGATCTCGACCGACATAACATTCGTCTAGGGGTAATCGGGCGAATCGCTGAACTTCCAGCCAGCGTTCGGCAGGGGCTTCGTGCAGCGGTTACAAAAACTCAATCTAACACCGGTTTGCGCCTGACCTTGGCCCTGAACTACGGCGGGCGGGCCGAATTGGTGGACGCTTTTCGCTCCCTTATGACGGAGCACGCCTCGGCTGCGGGAGCCGCGCCGTCGCTGGATGAGGAGGCTATCCGCCGGCACTTATACACAAGTGATCTGCCTGACCCGGATCTGCTCATCCGCACCAGCGGAGAAATGCGACTGAGCAATTTTTTGCTGTGGCAAGTAGCCTACGCGGAAATTTGGGTGACGGAAACGCTCTGGCCCGATTTCGGCAAGAAGGATTTGCTCGAGGCGCTGCTCGATTACCAAAAGCGCGAACGACGCTATGGAGGGTTAGGATAGCTGGGAAGGCTGCGTCCGCCGGGAAGAAAGTGGGCAACGCCGCATGGAAGCCGCATGAAACGTCGCATCTTCACGGGGGTGCCCTTGGCGGTGCTGGTCGCCTATCTTGTGCTCCAGAGCCGGCCGTGGGTGTTTGTGGTGGCGGTCACTTTGACGGCGGAAATCTGCCTCATCGAATACTTTGGCATCAGCCGCAAATGCGGCCTTGGTGGGTTGCCGATGGTCGCTTACTTGGCCACGGCGGCACTCTGCGGAGCGCAATGGGCGGCGCTTCGCGGCCTGCAAGGCGCCGTGTCCGCGACATTATTGTTGACGATCATCCTGGTTCCGATTGTCGCTCTCGGCGTGCGCCGCGAATTGAGGGAATATTTAGGGACGGTTGCCTCCACGCTATTTGGCATCTTGTATATTGGCTTGGGGCTTTCCTGGCTGGTTCGGACACGGTTCGATAGCCCCACGATGGGCCGAGCCATGACCGGGCTGTTGTTGCTCATGGTTTGGACGGGCGACATTGCGGCGTTTGTCGTAGGGCGAGGCGTGGGCCGAAGGTCGCTGGCGCCGCGCATCTCACCCAAGAAGACCTGGGAGGGAGCAGCGGCCGGGTTGGCCGCCAGCGTCGCCGTGGCGTGGGGATTTATGCGATATTTTGCGAAGATGTCAGGGTGGGAGGCCATTCTGTGGGTGTCACTGCCCGTGGCGGTGGCAGGCCAACTCGGCGACCTGATTGAGTCTGCACTCAAGCGCGGCGCTGACATGAAGGATTCCGGGCGGTTGTTGCCGGGCCACGGAGGGATGTTCGACCGTGTGGATAGCCTTATCCTGAGCGCTCCGGTGTTCTGGATGGTAGAGCAATTATGGCATCGGTAAAACGGCTCTGCATTCTCGGCTCAACCGGCTCGATTGGGCAGAGCTGCCTGGCGGTAGTGCGGAGTTTACCGCAGCGGTTGCGCGTCGAGGCGGTGTGCGGAGGGAAAAACCTGGAGCTTCTCGCCGAGCAAATCCGCGAATTCTCACCGTCCTTTGCCTGCGTAGCCCTGCAGGAAGATGTTGAGCGGCTGCGGGCACGGCTGCGTGAGAGGGGCTACCGCGGCTCGATCCGCCTGGCAGCGGGCACCGAAGGCCAAATCGGAGCGGCCACCCTGCCCACGGTAGATTACGTAGTCTCCGGCTCGCACGGCATCATAGGGCTTGAGGCCAGCTTTGCCGCCCTCGAAGCAGGCAAGCCCGTGGGGCTGGCGAACAAAGAGGTACTGGTGGCGGCCGGTGAACTCTTTATGGCCAAGGCCCGACGCCACCGGGCGAACGTGGTGCCGATTGACAGCGAGCACTGCGCCTTGCATCAGTGCCTGCGAGCGGGAACGGGAGCCGAAGTGCGGCGTGTCATCCTGACCGGCTCGGGAGGCCCTTTTCTGAGAACGCCGCCGGATCAGTTGGAATTCGTAACGCCGCCAATGGCGCTCAATCACCCCGTTTGGAAGATGGGCGACCGGATCACGGTAGATTCGGCAACCCTAATGAATAAAGGGTTTGAAATCATCGAGGCGAGGTGGCTGTTTGGATTGCCGCCGGAGCGCATTGAGACGCTGATTCATCCGGAATCGCTGGTGCATTCCATGGTAGAATTCAAGGATGGGTCTGTTATCGCCCAGCTTGCGATTCCGGATATGCGCCTGCCCATCCAATACGCCCTGAGCTATCCGGAGCGTATGGAGCCCGAGATGCCGCTGCCGAGGCTGGACCTGGTGGGCCGCACCCTGCACTTTGAAAAGCCCGATACGTCGCGCTTTCCGTGCCTGGCGTTGGCGCGTGAGGCTTTGGAAGCCGGCGGGGCAGAACCCTGCCACCTGAATGCTGCGGATGAGGTTGCCGTGGCCGCTTTTTTAAGTAAGCGGCTGAAATTCACGGATATTCCGCGGGTGATTGAAAAAGTGTTACGCGCCTGCACTCCCCATCATCTCAATAGTGTGGAAGATGTTCTTGAGTGCGACCACGAGGCGCGCCGCCATGCGCAGGAAGCGGTAGAAGCCCTGGCCAAAAGCTCCGTGGTGGCATAAAGGGGTCAATCGAGTCAGCATGGTCTCTTCATTTTTGACGGATGTGACGGTGGTGGGCATCGTGCTGGGCGGCATGGTGTTCATCCACGAACTGGGTCACTTCCTGGCGGCTAAGGCGTTTGGCGTTCGGGTGGTCACTTTCTCTCTCGGGTTCGGACAGAGGTTGTTGGGCATTCATGCCGGGCGGTTGAGCTTTGGCGCGCTCAAAGACCCCGACCCAATGCACACCGATTATCGCTTAAGTCTGCTGCCACTCGGCGGCTGGGTCAAAATGGCGGGCGATGACCCCACAGAAACACGCCACACCGATCCCGATGAATATCTCTCCCGACCGCGCTGGCAACGATTCGTGATCGTGCTGATGGGACCGACCATGAACGCCTTGCTGGCGGTGGGCCTGCTGACCGGACTCTACCGATTTCACTTTGAAAAGCCAGCTTATGAAGAGCAGCCGGTTGTCATCGGCGCCATCGTTCCACACTCTCCGGCGGCAGAGGCAGGGCTTCAGGTAGGCGACACGGTGGAGCGCTTTGGAACACTCCAGCACCCGCGGTGGCAGGATGTTCAGTTCCGCGTGCTCACGGACGCCGGGCAAAGCATTCCTTTGGTGGTGGAACGCGATGGCAAGCAGTTTCAGACGACGCTCGTGCCGAGGGCGGAAGGAAGAGACCAAGTGGGAAGCGCGGGATGGTATCCGTGCGTCCCCTTGGTGATTGATCAGGTATCGCCCGGCTCGCCCGCGAGCCGCGTCGGCCTGCGGCCAGGAGACGAAATTATCGGCATCAACGGCCGGAAGATTCTCTTTGAGCCGCTCATCGTGGAAAAACTCCGCGAAAGTGACGGACACCAAGTCCAGTTGACCATCGAGCGAGATGGTAAAACGTTCCAAGTGAACGTGCGGCCGGTTTATTCCGAGGTCCAAGGGCAAAAATTCTGGCGGATCGGCGTGACGCTGCGGAACACGCTTTTTGTCGTACGGGAGCTGCCGCTTGGACTCGCTTTTGAACGTTCGCTGCGCGACAACTTCCGCAGCCTGCTGGCCACTTTCGACGTGCTGGGCAAGATTGTGACCCGTCAGATGTCCACGCGGTCGCTCTCGGGCCCCATCGGCATTGCCCAGGCCTCGGGCCAAGCCTACCGTGAAGGTTTGCCCGACCTGCTGACGCTGGCGGCGTTTATCAGCCTCCAATTGGCCCTCATCAACTTGTTCCCGATTCCAATTCTCGACGGCGGGGCCATCCTGCTCTTGGCGATTGAAGGGGCGCTTCGCCGCGACCTGAGCGTGGAACTCAAGGAGCGCTTCTTGCAGGTAGGAATGGTCTTCCTACTTTTGCTGGTCGTTTTTGTGACGTATAACGATATTGTCAAAACGGTTCACCCTTCGTGAAACGGGCGGGAAGTTGTAAAATAGTCTCTCGCGGGTGAGGCCAAACGATGCGCGAGAGGGCCGAGTTTTTCGGCGGCGGATATAAAGAAGGACTGCGGTGAATTTCAGCGACCGAGAACATTTTCCTCCGCGACGCAAGACGCGCCCGGTAAAGGTGGGGCGGCTGACGATCGGCGGTGATGCGCCCATCGTTGTCCAATCCATGACCAAGACGGATACACGCGATGTGGAGAAGACGGTCGAGCAAATCGAACAGATGGAAGCGGCCGGCTGCGAGATTGTCCGGCTGGCGGTTCCTGACCTAGAGGCCGCCAAAGCCTTGGCAGAAATTCGCAAGCGCTGTCCCGATTCGGTGCTGGTTTCCGACATTCATTTTCAGTACAAATTCGCCTTGATGGCCCTCGACGCGGGCATTGATAAGCTGCGCATCAACCCGGGGAACATCGGCGACGCGGAAAAAGTGCGCGAGGTGGTGCGGCGCGCGCAGCAGCAGAAGGTGCCCATCCGCATTGGGGTGAACGCCGGTTCGCTGGAGCGGCGCCTGCTTGAGAAATACGGCTATCCGACCCCCGAGGCGATGGTCGAAAGCGCCGAATATCATCTTCGCATCTTGGAGGATTTGGGATTCCAAGATACGGTCATCTCGCTAAAATCCTCCAACGTCAAGCTGACCGTGGCGGCGTATCGCCTGTTGGCCCAACGCTGCGATTATCCTTTTCACCTGGGCGTGACGGAGGCGGGCACGCAATTTTCGGGC
>JAKASC010000123.1 GCA_021828245.1 Acidobacteriota bacterium | reverse complement strand
AAGTGGCCGCTCGCCATCCTCGGCGACACGCGCAACACGTCGCGGTACTGTTGAATCGCCAGGGCCCACTCCCCTTTTTGATAGTAGGCCGCCGCCAAGTTGCTGTGCGCGGCCGTGTAATTGGGCTTCAACTGCACCGCCTTTTGATAATCGGCGATGGCGCCTTCCAGATTGCCGTTCAATTTTAAGGTGAGGCCTAAATTGTTATACGCAGCGGCGTAGCCTGGGTCCAGGCCAATCGCCCTTTGGTATTCCGCCTCGGCTTGCGTCACTTCCCCCAAATCGCGAAGCGCGTTTCCCAAATTGTTGTGCGGTTCGGCCCAATGAGGATCTAGCTGAATAGCACGGCGATACTGCCGCACAGCCTGATCCAACTGGCCGCTGAGCGCCAGGGCGTTGCCCAAGTTGTTGCGTGCCGCCGCCCAGTCCGGCTTCAGCATGAGGGCAACGCGAAACTGTTGCGTCGCCGTGTGTAAATCTCCGTCGAGCGCCAAGGCCAGGCCAAACTCGTTGTGGACGGTCGCGCTTTCAGGGGCAAGGTCCACCGCTTTCGCCAACTGACCGAGCGCCTGGCGAATGTGCCCTTGCCGTCGCAGCGCCATGCCGAGGTCGAGGTGCGCGAGCGCATCCCGGGGATCAAGGCGCAAAGCCTCCCGATACTCGGCCATCGCTCCTGCGAGGTCGTGATTGCGGTCCAGCGCCCCGCCCAGCGCCACGTAAGCTCGCGCCCAATTGGGGTTCGCTTGAATGGCCTGTCGAAACTTATTGATGGCAGCCGCAATGTTGCCCTCTTGTTGATACGCGACCCCTTCTTCCAAAAGCGCGTTCGCTCTCGCCTGAGCGCTGCCGAGCGGCGGCAAAGCACGGAGAGGCTTCCGGGTCTCGCTCGGACGAACGCGCCGCTGCGAGGAGCCGACTTGCGCCCGCAGGGGCAAGGCGAGCAGCGCGCCCATCAGCATGGACAGCACCAGGAGACCCGCGCCAACCTGGCTGCCAGCGCTGATGGCGCGGCCCTTCGTCCGTCGCTCGCTGTCCGCACCCTTCATCCCAGCTCCTTCTTGAGGGTCTCCTGCACGACCTGGGGGTTCGCCTGGCCGCGCGTCGCCTTCATCACCTGGCCGACGAACCAGCCGAGCGTCGCGGCTTTCCCCTTGCGATATTGCTCCACTTGCCGCGGGTTCGCGGCCACCACTTCTCGCACGACCCGCGCGATGACCTCGGCGTCGGTAATTTGCTCGAGCCCCTGCTCGGCCACCACCGCCTCCGAGGGCTTGCCGGTGCGGAACATCTCCCCCAGAACGTCCTTGCCCATTCTTCCGGAGAGCTTTCCCTCGGAAATAAGCTGCAGCAGCCCCGCCAGACCTTCCGGCGAAACGGGAGATTGGGTAATTTCGCGGCCGGCTTCCTTCAGCGCATAGAGCAATTCGCTTAAAATCCAATTGGCCGCCAGCTTCGGCTCCTTCGAGGCGCGAGCCGTGGCTTCAAAGAAATCCGCCAGCGGGCGAGAGGAGGCGAGCTGGTCGGCATCGGCCAGCGGTAGCTGGTATTCTCGGACCAGCCGCTCGCGGCGCGCATCCGGCAGCTCCGGCAGCGATCGCGCCACCTCTTCCTTCCAGGTTGCTGAAATCTCCAGGGGCAAAAGATCCGGCTCCGGAAAATAGCGGTAATCGTGAGCGAATTCTTTGCTCCGCATCCCGAAGGTCTTTTGCTCGCGGCTGTCCCAGAGGCGAGTCTCCTGCTGAATGGCGCCGCCACTCTCGAGGATGCGCGTTTGGCGTTCGACCTCGTAGGCCAGGGCCTTTTGCAGAAACTTGAACGAGTTGAGGTTCTTCACTTCGGTCTTGACGCCGAAATTCGCCGCGCCGGAGGGTCGAACGCTGACGTTGGCGTCGCAGCGGAGACTGCCCTCTTCCATGTTGCAGTCGGAGACCTCGAGATAGAGCATGATCGTTTTGAGGCGTGTCAGATAGTCGTAGGCCTCTTCCGGCGAGCGGAGGTCGGGCTCGCTGACGATCTCAATCAGCGGCACGCCGGAACGGTTAAGGTCAATGTAAGATTTTGTCTCGGAGTCCGGAAAGCCTTCGTGAAGCGACTTGCCGGCATCCTCTTCCAGGTGGATGCGCGTGATGCCAACGCGCTTGCGGGCGCCGTTCGCTTCGATTTCCAACCAACCGTGCTCGGCGAGCGGCTCATCGTATTGCGAGATTTGGTAGCCTTTCGGCAGGTCGGGATAAAAGTAATTCTTTCGCGCGAAGCGCGAGCGAGAATTGACCGCGCAATTCAGCGCCAGCGCGGCCTTCATGGCCATCGTCACGGCCTCACGATTCAGGACCGGCAGCGCCCCCGGAAGTCCGAGACACACCGGACAGGTGTTCGAGTTCGGCGGGTCGCCAAATCGAGTTGAACAAGAACAAAAGATTTTCGATTGGGTCTGGAGTTGCACGTGAACCTCCAGACCAATCACCGGTTCATACATTGCTTTGACGCTCGACTTTTCTGAAGTTAGTGTAGCCACTGGAGTTCTTTCGATTATTGATGATGCGGCGGCGCGTTGCGCCCCTCGGCCACGTCCTCCAAGTCCCTCGTAGCCATTATATGCGCAGCGCGGCTTTCTGACTTCGTTTTCCTGCTGGCCGGAAGGGCAACTAAGGTTTGGCCATCTTCGACCCCACCTGGCGGTTCGAGGAATCAGTCACGGCTGGGGAAGCGGGGTTCTGCATTTTGGACAGTTTAATTTTTTGGGAGACCGCCACATTGTAGAGCTTGAAGTCCGAATAGCGATGCACATTCCGAAACCTCTTGCCGTTCCAGTGGACGGTCACGACGACCTTCTTCGGGAGCGGGAAGGTTCGCCCCAACCTTGTGAAGCGCACATCCCGGTAATCAATCTGAGTGGTTATTTCCCATAGCCGAACTTGGCGGAGCGGCTTGAGCAGGTCAGTGCGCAGGCGGACAATCTCGTCGCTTCGCGCGTCCACCCAGGCCAAGCCTTGGTCGAAAATCAGGACTCTGTGGTTGCCCAAGTTGAAGGCACCCATCAACTTGGCCTTCAACGGTTCCTGCGCAAAAGCGATGACGTAGGTTTCTCGGCCATCCACGATTTGGCGGCCAAGATAGCGAAATTTGGATTGCGGCTGATAAGCGGGGTGGAAAACAAGCGCTGCCGCTGCAAACCCCGACGTCAGCATGTAGCCTCTTTCCAATCCGCGGGGTAATCCTCCGCCCCGCCTGACGTTCCGTCGGTACTCGGTGAAGCCAAGAATCGAGCGGTGGGAAGAGACCAAGCAGAGATAACGATACTCCCCGCTTCGCGATGCTGAGATCTTCCCATTCCGGCGCAGTTGTTCCTGGCGAATCCGCTCCAAAGAAATGGTGCTCTGGAAATTCTGAAACTGCACGGCAACGTTTCTCCCGACCGCTGCCAGGAGCAGTTTCAGTCGGGCCTGACTTCGGGCGGGGACCAAGCCCTTGAGTTGACGGGCCCCGTAATGGAGGTAGTTAAGAGAAGCGGCTCTCCCACCCCTTCCTTGCCTAGATGCGCCGTAGAGGGTCCTGATTTCCTTGCCGTTTTGAAGCTCCGCCCAGACTCGGCGAGCCTCGATCGGCATCGTTTCCACTTTTCGCCCGTTCAGGAAACGTCGCATTTCCGCATTCGCCTTATCAAGATTGCCTTCGCCGAGCAGGGCCTGAACATTGAGGAGACGCGCCTCGGGCCCTGCGCCAGCCTTGAGGGCCTTTGAAAGGTAAGCATCCGCCACTTCAAATCTTCCGACCTGCAATTGCGCGCGGCCGATTTCCTGAAGGACGAGCGGGTCATGGGGGCTCAGTTGGCGCGCCTTGAGCAGGAAATAGGTGGCAGCCTTCGGATGGTAAAGCCAGCTCTCCATCAGGCCCGCCAGTTCCAAGGCTTCCGGGCTTCCGCCCACCTTGGATTTCAGTGTCCATTCGGCGGCCGATTCTGCGCTCCGCGCCGCGCCGTCCCAGTTGCCGGAGCCCAGTTCGGCGAGCGCCAGCATGGTTCGACACTTGGCGCAATTGGGATTGCGCCGGGCTACGTCATAAAAATCATCCAACGAAAGGTCGGGGCGATCTTTGCCGACAAAGGCGCGGACACCCTTCGCATACTCCTTTTCGCTCTTGATCGAAAGCCCGTCGGAGGGTCCAAGCGACCGAAGTTCAGGCACTAGGTGCGAAATAAGTTCCTGCTGCGGAAGCAGCGTCGGGTCCTGCCCTTCGGGCCGGAGGGTTATGGGCAGCCGAACGGGGGTGGGAAAATCAGCGTAATGGATAAGCTCGTGCGCCGTCTCGAATCCCTTTTTCTTGACAATCAACCACACCTCAAAGTCCGTGATATATTGCTCGGGCAAAAAATAGAAAGTCTGAAAATCCCCCGAAGCATTCGAGTCAAGAATCCGACGATGACCCACCAGGACGGGAACCACCTCCACCCGGGCGCCTCGGACAAGGTTTCCTGAGATGGTCATCACGCGGCCCGCCACCGCCCATTCCTTTTGATTGCGGGCCAGAGCACCCGGTTGACTAACGCCGAAATTCAACTCCTCGGGTGGCGTCATAATGGCGCCGGGCGGCCCTTGCGCCATCGCGGGGCAAGCACGCAAACAGACCCCTAAAATCGCGGCCGCAATCCAGATGCCAAGGTAGGACCGGAAGGTAGCCATCGCCGAACCCTCCTCTCCCGATGCCCCCTGAGTTTACAACCATTCGATGTCAGTTTCCATTCCAGACATCAACCTGAAAGGAAGGCGGAAGTGCTGGGTCGGCAAGGCGTCCGGCATGGAATCGAAAATTCCATTTGTCAAAGGACGCTTTGGCGTGAACAATAGCATTCGGCATGAGAAGGCGTCTCGTGGGCATCCTCATCGTCGGCCTGTGTGGTTGCGTGCCGGGGCTCGCCGCGCGGCGACGGACGCCCTCGACCTCCAAGCCGTCGGCTCCGCTCGCCTGGGCTTACGTTCATCAGTCCAGCGTGAAACTATTAAAAAAGCCGGGTGACCCGAAGGCCGTCACGGGAAAACTGAGACGCGGCCAGCTCGCAGCGATTCTTGGAACGAAGTTGAAAAATGGAACTGCCTGGGCTCGCCTCATGGCTGCCAATCCGGCAAATTTGGAGGAACTAAGCGGCTGGGTGGACAGCCGTTTGATCGAGCAGTTTCCCTCCGATCGCTTTCCCCCGGATCGAAAGCTGCTCGATTCGATGGGCGGGGCTTATCTCGAAGATTTTGTCGCGACCCATGCAGTGATCGTCCGCTTCCTGGTACCTTCTGCCCAAGGTCAGCCGCTGCTGCTCGGCTACGTCGGCTCGCGGGCGCTGCCACAGGTGCGGCTCCAGATTTTCCAGCCGGCCAACGGCCAATGGGTCGCGGGCCCGTTCCTCGATTTTCCTTACGCCAGCATGGGAACCGCCCTCCAACAGATGGCGGTTCGAGATTTTTCCGGCACGGCGGGCGAATGTTTGGTGGCAACAGAAGCCGAGCCCGCGGGGCTGGGAGCGAGCCTCAAAACAATGACGATCCGCCAGGTGACCCCGCAAGGATTCCGTACGGTCTGGCAAGCCCCGCTCGAGCAGACCAATTTCACCTACTATCCATCACGAATCAATGTGCTCGCGCCAGCCGCAAAGAACATCGGCGCTCCCGGAACCCAAACCCATGGCCAAGTTACCTTCAAAATGCAAGGCGGCGGGATGGTCCCGGTTTGGAGCGGCCAAGTGGGTTTTTATGTGGTGGGGCGAAGCGCACCAGTCCAAACGCTTAAAATCACGAAGGTCTGCTCATGGAATGGGGCGCGCTTTGAGCCGCTCGAATCACCCGGGCAGCCTGCCGCTCGCTAGCCGGGCGAAGCCACGGAACATTTTCGAGGGTTACTGGCGCGTTCGGAATTTTGGGTCCTCAAAGAGGTGGCATAAATATACAATATACCAGCGTGATGGCGAACACAGCCAACGACGATGCTCATGGCAACGATAGACAGCGGACTTTCTTAGCGGAGTCCTGGCAATATCGCAAAGTGGTTTAAGGACGGCGAAATCTCAAGCAATGACTCAGCCAAGCTCCAAGGTGCGGGGTCAGCCAAAAAAGGAGGGTAACGGTGGAATCTCTCAATCGTCGTAGGTTTCTTCATGCTTCGGCATCATCCATCTTGCTGGAACGATGGCTCACCGTGAGCGCGCTTTTTGGGGCGCCGCAAGGCCGTCGTCTCCGCTTCAGGAACAACCCATTTGCCGAGCCGTTGGCGCGGCTGGCCGATATGCTGGGGACCTCGGTGGAAGGTTGGAAAATGCATCCCGACACTTTGCCTCACCCCGAAGACCCCAGCCTGGATGATTCCAACTGGCCGCTCTTCCATCCCCTGCGCCGGGGCGAGCATCGTCCGCCATTGCCCGAGGGTATGGGCCTGTGGTTCCGCAAGTGGATTGTGATTCCTCCGACGATGGGCGGCTACAACATTGAAGGCTTGCCGGTGCGGCTCAACTTGCGGCTGTTTTTCGGCGGCCCCGGGCTCATGCGGGTTTTCTCGAACGGTTCGCTAATCGAAATGGCTTACCGCAACACCCAGGAGCCGATTCTGCTCACGGATAGCGCGGCCCCTGGCCAAAAGTTCCTGATTGCCGCCTACGCGCCGGGTCCGGCCGGTATTTTCGCGCGTTTGGAAGTGGATTATCCCGTCAGCCGTTCGAATCCTCAGACGATGCTGGAAGAAATCTTGGCCGTCCAAGCGGCGTCGCAGGGCTTCCCCAAAGGTCAAGCGGAACGGGCCACGCAACTGGAGGCTGCGGTTCATGCCATCAACTTCGCCGCGCTCGACCACGGCGATCAGAAAGCGTTCGATCAGTCCTTGACCGAGGCCGATCAAAGAATGCAGCCGCTAGCGCAGTGGATTCGCCAATTCACCATTCGCGCCGTCGGAAATTCTCACATTGACTTGGCCTGGCTGTGGCCGTGGGAAGAAGCGCTGGAGGTGGTGCGGGACACCTTCGGCACGGCGCTGGAGCTGATGAACGAGTATCCCGGCTTCATCTTCGCTCAATCCTCCGCCCAGGATTTCCTGTGGCTGGAACGGTATTATCCTCCCGAGTTTGAGGAAATCCAGCGCC
>JAKASC010000122.1 GCA_021828245.1 Acidobacteriota bacterium | reverse complement strand
GCGGGGCGAACTCGCGTCCGGGCTACCGGCAAAAACCGGCATGGCCATCCATAAGAACACACCCACGCTTATTGCCAGAATCTGCTTCACGGGATTCCTCCTCCGTCAATAATCTGCTGGCGCAGGCGTATTCTCCCTGGGCAGCGAGACCTCCCTCGTTCCCCAGGGCCGCCTTTATTCCGCAGAGTATAGGAAAGCCACAACTGAAAGTCAAGGATGGTGTTGTACCTCGATGATAATGTCCCCTTTTGTGCTCGATAGAAATGTCCCCTAATAGGAACTCCGAGAGGAGGTCCGATTGGGGAGAATGGAGATGAGCAAGAGGGAGTTGGCGAGGGTTGGAGTTCTGGCAAGGGTGAAGAGCCAAGATCTGCGGGTGGTGGACGCGGCGGTGCTGCTGCGATTGAGCTATCGGCAGACGAAGCGGCTGTGGAAGCGTTACCGGGAGGAGGGTGCGGTGGGGCTGAAGCACCGGAGCGCGGGGCGGCGATCGAATCGGGCGCATGGGGAGGAGTTGCGGCGCAAGGTGCTGGGGCTGGTGCGGAAGAAGTACGGCGGGGAGGTGGGGGAGCGTTTTGGGCCGACGCTGGCGGCCGAGCACTTAGGATCGGAGGATGGTCTGAAGATCGGTGCCGAGACGCTGCGGCGCTGGATGTTGGCGGAAGGGCTGTGGAGCCGGGAGCGGAGGCGGCGACGGCATCGGAGGCGGCGGGAGCGCAAGGAGCACTTGGGCGAGTTGGTGCAGATGGATGGAAGTTTTCACCCCTGGTTGGAGAAGCGTGGGCCGGAGGGGTGCTTGATGGACATGGCCGATGACGCGACGAACACGACGCTGGCGCGGCTGGGGGAGGAAGAGACGATCTGGGCGGCGGCGGGGGCGTTGCGGGCCTGGATCGAGCGCTACGGAGTACCGTGGGCGCTGTACGTGGATTGGAAAAACCTGTACAAGCGGTGTGCCACGCCGCGCGAGCGACTGCGCGGGGAAGAGCCGATCACGCAGTTCGGAGGCATGTGCCGGAAGCTGGGGATTGAGCTGATCGCGGCCAGTTCGCCGCAGGCCAAGGGGCGGGTGGAACGGATGCACGGCACGCATCAGGACCGGCTGGTGAAGAAGCTGCGACGGAAGCGGATCCGGACGCATGCGGAGGCCAACGCGTACTTGGAAGCGGAGTATCTGCCAGAGCACAACCGGCGTTTTGCGCGCCCGGCGGCGAGGCGGGAGGATTATCATCGTCGAGCGCCTGGGGCGGCGGAGTTGGATCGGATCTTCCGTCTGGAGAGCGAGCGCGCGGTGAGCCAGGACTGGGTGGTGCGCTACGCGAACCGATTTTTCCAGCTGGAGGGGCCACGGTGTCACTACGCGCCGTCGAAGGGCAAGGTGGTGGTGTGCGAGGGGCCGGACGGGAACTTGGCCATCGAGTATCGAGGCCAGGCGCTGGCGTGGCGCGAAATCCCGGCCCCGGCCGGACCGTGTGTCCAGGAGAGGGGCATCGCTGCTCCGAGCGTCGCGAAGCGAAAGTGGGTGCCGCCGAGCGATCACCCGTGGCGACAGGCCGCCCGCCGAGCCGCCGAGAGGCGGGAGTTGGGCGGGGCGGCGGCGGTTGCGACGCGGTCGTCGTTGGCCTTGCCCTGCGCTTCGCCCTAAACGCTCGCCCTTCGGGCTCGCAGGGCTGCGCTCCGGGCAAGGCCAAGGAGAAGAACAAAAACCAAGAAAGAAAAAGGGGACAATTCTAATGAGGTAAGCAAGGGGACATTTCTAAAGAGCTTTGACACGCAAGCTGCGCCAATTGACACGGTGACGGCCAGTGTGTTAGTTAGGGAGTTGGAGAGCGAGAGGGTGCGGCATGGCGTCCGAAGAGTTGCAGTCAGCGTGGGAATTGTTTAAGGAAGCTTACCAATACCAGGTGGGCGGCGACTATGAAATGGCCGTCGAGCTCTACAAGCGCTCCCTCGACCTCCATCCCACCGCCGAGGCTTACACCTTTCTCGGATGGGCCTATCATTACCAAGGTAAAATCGAGGATGCCATCGCCGAGTGCAAAAAGGCCATCCAGATTGATCCCGAATTTGGCAACCCTTATAACGATATCGGCGCCTATTTGATCGAAAGAGGCGAGTACGACGCCGCCATCCCCTGGCTCGAACGCGCGCTCCAGTCCAAGCGCTATGAGTCCTACCACTTCCCGCATTACAACCTGGGTCGCGTTTATACGGCCAAGGAAATGCTCGGCAAGGCGCGCTGGCACTTCGACCAGGCCCTCAAGCTTTGCCCCGATTATACACTCGCCAAAGAGGGCCTCGAAAAAGTCCGCCGCAAGCTGCAGTAGAACCTATGGGCAAGGTGATTCGAATTTCCACGCTGGGCGCCCAGTATTTTTGTTTTCTCACCCTCCCGTGGTAGCATGGAGGCCCGTGCCGAAGCCCGTCAAGCCAAAGGCCCCGCAGCTTAGGTTCGGAATCGGCGAGTGGTACGGTGTACCCTTGACCTCGATGACCGCGGCGGAGCGCCGCAACCGTGCGCGCATCGAATGCCTTCCAAAAGCCCAACGGCCTGCGACGCGCTGTCCATTTCAGAAAGGAGCTGACTGCAACAAGGTAGGCGGCGTCTGCTCCCTGCGCCTGTATCAGAAATCACTAGAAATCGGCCTCGTCACGCCGGCGAGCGGCGAAGACGGGCAGCTACGGACGGTGTGCCCGGCACGCTTCGAGGAAGATCAGATGATTTATCGCTGGGTCGGGGAGACAATCCTTGGCACGAGCGATCCGACCGTAGTCGGTGAGATCGGCTTTCTGGAATCGCCGCTATCGCCAAAAGCCAAGGCCGTGGGCCGCATTGACAGAATTTTGGCGGTTCCAAAGAGCAGCCCCCTCCTGTGGTGTGCTGTCGAGGTCCAGGCAGTTTACTTTCAGGGACTCGCCATAACAAACGACTTCGAGGTAATCCGAAACCACACTGCAGACAGCCTCCCATTTCCGCACGTCCTGCGGCGCCCCGATTATCGCAGCAGCGGTCCAAAAAGATTGATGCCGCAGTTACAGATTAAGGTCCCAACTCTGAGCAGATGGGGGAAGAAGATGGCTGTGGTCGTGGACCGCGCCTTCTTTCTAGCTATGGGCAAGATGCGAACCGTTCCGCACATCACGAACTGTGATGTCGCTTGGTTTGTCGTAAGGTACAGCGAGCGGGAGGCGGGTAAATTTCGACTCGAGCGAGACGGAGTCCACTTCACCACGCTAGCAGATTCAGTAGAGGGCCTGACGGCCGGCACTCCCGTGAGCCTGGAGGTCTTCGAAAAGCGCATCCTGGACAAGCTGCAGCGGCTTTCTGGCCCAGTCAAGATCGCGCCCCACTAACAGCTCGGTCATGACCCTATGGTGCGTGTTCTTCATAGGGATGGTGTGCGTGTCGAGCCTGAACCGCGAGGCCAGGGTCCGAATCGGCCCGGCATTGTCGTAGGTCATCAGGAACTCTCCCCTTAACGTGGCGACGTCGCTGAAGAGCCTTTCATGGTCAATCTGGGAGTGTAGGTACAGCCTCCGGCCCGCTACGGTGTACGGCGGATCGATGAAGAAAGCCATATCCTTGCGGTTGGCATTGTCGTGGATGAACTGAATTCCGTCCTCCAGCCGGAACCGAATGCGGTGCCTACTCTCGAAAATGGCCAGGATACGCCGCGCTAAGGTCTCTGGGTACCAGCGAGAGGCGACCCCCCGCCCATTCTCTCCCCGCCTCATAAGGCTCGCTCCGGGGGCCATAATCCCGCCCCGCTGGACGCGGTTGCGAACGATCGTCTGCAGGGCACGGTCAAACTGAGTTTTCGGCGTACGGGACAGGCACGACCGCACGGACTCTTCGGTTGGTCTGAAGGACATGATTTCGGACGCCAGACGGCTCCCTTGAGCGCTGAGGATGGTTTTCCAGACCGAAGCGACATCCTCGTCGATTTCAACGAGCGTGAGCTTTTCCGCCAAGCCATCGAATAGAACCGAAAGCCCCACGATCCCGCCTCCGGCGAACGGCTCGGCAAACTCGAAGGGGCGACGCGGCAGGCTCCGGATCCACTGCCGGACGTAGGGGACCAGCCAGGTTTTGCCGCCGGGATATCTGAAGGGACTGCGATGCGGAACCGAGGCGACGTTGATTACGCGCGCAGCCATCAGCCCCTATCATAATCAGACAGTGTGGACGGTGCAAGACGGTTTCCACCCGCACTCAGGGAATTGCGTCCCACTGCGCGGGCCGACGTCGCAGGCTGAGTATCGCTCACGCACGCGGGCCGTGGTATCATGGCTTCTTCGCCCACGGCGCGCTCGAGCGTCGTGCCAGCGCAGGGCCGTGTGACCCATGCCCAAAGCCCAGCTTCAATATCTGACCGATGAGCTCAACAAGCTCCGCGACCAAAAGCTCTATCAGAAGCTCCGCGTGCTCGAAGGCGAGCAACTTCCCGTCGCTCGTTTTGACGGTCGCGAGGTCATCAATCTTTCTTCCAACAATTACCTCGGGCTGACGACGCATCCCAAACTCAAAGCGCGCGCCATTGAAGCCATTGAGCGCTACGGCGTCGGCTCGGGAGCCGTCCGCACCATTGCCGGCACGATGACGATCCACATGGCGCTGGAGGAAAAGATCGCGCGCTTTAAGCAGGTTGAAGCCTCGGTGGTTTTTCAGTCCGGCTTCGCCGCCAATGCCGGGACCGTTGCCGCCATTTTGGGCCGCGAGGGCGTCATCATCTCCGACGAGCTCAACCACGCCTCCATCATTGACGGCTGCCGCCTGTCTCGCGCTGAAATCAAGGTTTTTCCCCACAAGGACGTGGACGCCTGCGAAAAGATCCTCAAAGAGATCGCCGTGCGCCCCGGCCGCAAGTTGCTCATCACCGACGGCGTTTTCTCAATGGACGGCGACATCGCGCCCTTGCCCGAGCTCGCCGCGCTGGCGGAAAAGTTCGGCTGCATCATGATGCTCGATGACGCGCACGCATCGGGCGTCCTCGGCAAGAACGGCCGCGGCACCGTGGACCACTTCAATCTGCACGGCCGCGTGGATATCCAGGTTGGCACCCTGTCGAAGGCCATCGGCGCGCTCGGCGGCTACGTCGGCTCAACCCGCGACACCATCCAATTCCTTTACCATCGCGCCCGCCCGTTCCTGTTTTCCACTTCCCATCCGCCTTCCGTCGCCGCCACGTGCCTGGCCGCGTTTGAAGTTCTGGAAGAAGAGCCGCAGCTCATCGAGCGGCTTTGGGCCAACACGCGGTTCTTCAAGGAGAGCCTCAAGAAGCTCGGCTTCAACACCGGCATGAGCGAAACTCCGATTACGCCCGTCATCGTCGGCGACGCCGCGCTCGCGCACGAATTTTCCCGCCAACTTTTCCAGCAGGGCGTTTTCGCCCAGAGCATCGGTTTTCCCACCGTCCCGCAAGGCAAAGCCCGCATCCGCACCATTGTCACCGCCACTCACACGCGCGAGGAACTTTCCCGCGCCCTCGCCATTCTCGAATCCGTCGGCAAAAAACTGAGAATCATCTAACGAGGCCAGCCCCCTCGGGCCGCTGGACCGCCCCACGTCCTGACCCGAGAACGCGGCAGCAGGAGCGGCGATTCTTTGGTAAAATCGCCTTCAGTAGGTGGGGTCAACGTCTTGATCGGGGCGAACGCCTCCGGAAAGTCGAACTTTATCCAGGTCATCAAATTCCTCCGCGACATTCAGCGTGACGGCCTCGACAACGCCATCTCATTACAGGGTGACCCGCAATACCTGACGAACCTGAACATTGGCGTCGGTATATTTACGCCCGAACTTCTGGTACAAGCACGGGAAGGAACACACCTACTGGTCGCTGGTGGAAACGGTGCGCACGGCGGTCGGACCGCGGCAACGCACGCTGTGCTACTTGGGCGAACTGAACGATTCGGCGCGGGCGCGCTGGTGGAAAGTCCTCGAAGTCTTCAACGAACAGGGCGAGCGCCGCCAGTTGAGATTGTTCCCTTCCGATGTTGAACTCCCGGAGAACGATCCGGGCGTGGCGCAGGTGCGTGTTAATGCAGTGCGCTAGGAGCGAGGGCGGCAGTGTGAGAACTGTTATCTGGGTCTGGAACTATGGAAGCGGCTGGGGCTGGACCGGTTCTGGGAAGCGTTGCTGGATGAGGAGCCTGCCGACGTACCCTGGTCGAGAGTCGTTGCGCTTTTCGACGCGCCTGGAACACGCCTTGAAGCGTCTGTCCCAACAGGTCGAGCAAGGGCGCGTGAAAGACCGGTCAAAAATCGAACGGCGGCTGGGACGGATTCAGGCATGGAATGCCCAGGTGACGGACCTCTACGAAATGAAGCTGACCGAACGCGACGGCCGTCTGGTTTTGAATTGGAACCCCATCGAAGACCGCCGCGCCTGGCGCGAGGCCCGCGAAGGCGCCTACCTGCTGTGAACCCATCTGGAGAGCGAAACCGCCGAAGAACTTTGGAGCAAGTACATCCAACTCACCGAAGCCGAGGCCGCCTTCCGCGCACTGAAGAGCGAACTCTCGATCCGTCCCTTGTTTCATCAGATCGAGCCGCGTGTCAAGGCACACATTCTGGTGGCGTTCCTCGCCTACGCGTTGTGGGTCACGCTGAAGCATCTGCTCAAACGTCACCCATTCCATCTCTCGCCCGCCCACGCCCTGACGCTGCTCTCAACGCTCCAGAGTGCGGATATCATTCTGCCGACGACCGATGGCCGAGAGCTTCGCCTCCGCCGCATCACCACACCCAGCCCTGAACAACAGTGACCTTTCGGGAAGCGTGCGTAACAGACCTTGCCTTCCCCAAGCGTGGTGAGGATTTTTTGTCGAACAACAGCAACCCCCCAATCAACTCCGGTTGACCCTGCCGGATCGCTTCAATTTGAACTTCGAATGTAGTGTAGACTCGGCCACCGCCTAAGCTGATTCCAAAGCCCTTAGCTCAGTCTTCCCCCCTCTTGTGACGAACTTCGGCTAGGCGAAAATTGGTTATTGTTCCTTTCTGTTCCCACGGCGCCGAGGGTGCTTTTCGGTAAGTTGTTGAAAGGAATGGTGCCGCGGGACGGAGTTGAACCGCCGACGCCAGCCTTTTCAGGGCTGCGCTCTACCACCTGAGCTACCGCGGCGACTGAAAGATGATTGTCAGACGGAATCGGCGCGCTGTCAAGAAATGTCG
>JAKASC010000121.1 GCA_021828245.1 Acidobacteriota bacterium | reverse complement strand
CCTTCCCTCGAAACCCTGGAAAGGTTTGCCGCGGCGCTCGACCTGCCGGTCTATGAATTCTTTTTCGAGCCGGACCGTCGGCCCTCGCTCGAGCACCTCACGCCTCGTCCTACCCTGAAGGAGATTGAGGATCAAACTTTATCGCCGCCTGACCGTGCCTTTCTGCGCAAGTTGGAGGGATTGATGGGCGGCCTGCGCGAGCATGACCGTCGCCTGTTGTTGGCTTTGGCCGACCGTATGGCGGCCAGTCACACCTAAACTCCTATTGCGAGGAAGGGGAAAGCCGATGAGGGCGGGCGCGCGTTTCACTTCGGCCCCGGCAAGTGAGCGCCTGCCCTCCCTGCGCCAACCCCACGACCCGTATCGCAAGCACGCGCGTTCTCCGCGCCCCTCTTACCCACCCCCGCCCCAAACCCATTGAGCGCAGACATGCCCGCGCTTTGCGCCCCTCCGCGGCTCTCGACAACGGCGCGAGCCATTGAGGATTCCAAGATTCAGTGAGGCCTGAGACTGTAGCACGCTCCGTGCGGTACCGCCGGTCTATGACCGGCCGCTTTTGCTTCGCGGGCTGCTACAATTTCCCCCGAAGGTAGCCGGCGCGAGCGTGAACGCGACGGGGTTTAGAGGCGAACCGTCTTGAGGTATCTGACATCGGCGGCGATATTCTGCGGCGCCTCGCGGCTCTCATCTTCCACGAAGTAGTGCTGCACGCCGATCTTCACGGCCTCGCGCAGAATGGCCCGCAGGTGAAGAATGCCTTGGCCCAGCACGACGCAGGCTTCGTCCGACGTCCCGACGTTGAAGTTCCCGATCGGCGTGCCGCGCCGCATGTCCTTCAGGTGCATCAGGCGGAACAGTTTTGGATACCGCTTCAGGTAAGCCACCGGGTCCTGGCCGCCGCGTTTGTACCAGAAGATGTCCATCTCCTGCACGACGTCGGGCCGCAGCAAGGCGATCAAACGGTCCAGGCCGGGGCGTCCGCCAATGGGGTAAAAGGCGTTCACCTCGGCGTGGAAGGCGAAACGCAATCCGTGGCGTTCGGCCTGCGCGGCGAAATGGTTGAAACCTCGCGCAGCGCGCCGCACGTCGGCCATCGTCAGATGCCGCCCCGCTTGCGGCAGCTCCGGGCAAACCAGGTATTGCGCGCCCAGGATTTTGGCTTCCCGGATGGTCGTCGGCATGTCGTGAAGATACCGGTCGTAAGCGTTATGCATCCCAATGCATGGCAGCCCGGCGGAATCCAAGGCGCGGCGGAACTCAAGCGGCGTCAGGCCGTAAAAGCCGGCCATCTCAATCTCCTGGTACCCCATCCGCTTCACGCGCTCAAGCCACATCTTCACGTGCCCGGGCATTTGATGGCGCAGGCTGTAAAGTTGCAGGCCATATGGTCCGGGAAAATGCTCGCCGGGGTCTTCTGTTGAGCCGAGCAGCCAGGTTGCCAGGTTTCCAAGCGACATCGTTCGCCTCCCTCGTCGTGAGTCCTTGCGCAAGCGTCAGTATAACCCCGACACACGGTCAGGTCACGCCGTCCAGTCGGTCACCGCGACGCCGCTTTGCGTGTCGCGGGTTTTTCCGCAGCGTCCCTCGACCAACCCGCGACGGAAACGGCACCGTCGCAGCGACCCGGTGGTGGCGAAAAAGCCGCAGAGGAGCACCAAAGACACGCGCCTCTACGCTACACCTGACTACGGGAACCGCACCGTCGCAGCGACCCGGTTGCCTGCGAAGCAGCGGTTACATGCGGTTGGCGATGCCGAGCAGGACGCAGGCGAGCATAAGGACGACGAAGCCGCCGGCCATGAAACGGCGGGCCTGCGCGCTCGAGCCTTTCCATTCGCCGGTGATGAAACCCCAGATGCTGGAGAAGACAATCATGGCAGCGAGGAAAACCGGCCAGCCGATGACCGAGCCGATGTCTCCCATGGAGGCGGCGCCGCGGCCGTAAAGCACGACGCCAAAATACCAGAGCGCGCCCATGACGAGTCCGATGAGCCAGAAGGGTCCCGTTTTGGGTAGGGTGAAATTCTTCCAGGTTTTATTCCGCGTCATCAGGTAGCACGTATAGACGGCGTTGGCGAGGAAGCCGCCGGCAAGCGCTACCATCCAGACGGCGTTGAGCGCGGCGGAGGGCGAAGCGCCGGCGGCGACGGCGGCGTCGGCGACCGGCTTGCTGAAGGCAAAAGCGAGGTTGAGCATGGAGGAGAAAATGCCGCTCATCACGCAAATCACCAGCCCCGTGGCAAAGCTGCCGGGAATGACGGCCTTGACGGCTCCCGCTTGCGAGGCTTCGCGCTTTTTGCCGGCGACGGCAACCAGCAACACGCCGATGAGCAGCGTGATGACGGAAACGATAATCATCAGGCCCTTCGGCTGAAAGACCAGTTGCGGGGTTTTGGCGACCAGCGGAACAAAGGAGCCAATGGCGGCTGTGACGCCCAGCAGAATGGCCACTCCCATAGCCAATCCGAGCCGCGCCACGCCCAGGCCGGAGAGCGTAGAGCCGACGCCCCAGCCGAGACCGTAGAGGAAAACGCCCCACAGGGCGGCGCTCGGCGATTGAGCGACGGCCTGAGCGAGGTTGGGAACGGTGGCGGCGGCCATCGCCACGGGCAGCAGGAGTAGCGAGAAGAACGCATAGACCGACCAAATGTTCTCCCACTTCCAGGGTTCAACGTATTTGAGGCCAAGGTAATAAGTGCCTTGCATGGCCCCACCCAGAACGATCAGCAGAAAACCCATCCACATGCTCATGGAACCGTTGCCTCCTTCCGCAGGTCAAAGCTGAGTTGCCGGAAAATGCGTCTTCACGCCAAGGCGCAAAGTCGAATTCGGCGCGATGTTTTGCGCCGGGGCGGCTTCGCGTAGAACCTGGCGTTCATCGGGCCTTGTCAGGCGACGCTCAAAACGCCCTTAATATACTCCGGTTTGGAAAAATCTTCGGCAAAAGCTTGACGAATCGCCTGGAGCGAGCGATAGCGGTGCGTGACAAACGGCAGCACCTGAACGGCCTTCGAATGAACCAACTCGCGGGCGCGCCGATAGGTGGTGGGGCGGCCGTCGGGATCAAAGCTGCCGGAAGCGCCGACGGAAGCCACCAAGGTCGGCTCAAAAAACAAGATGGTGAACAGCAGGCCGATGTCGCGCCCCTGATGGCCGTGACCATAAAGCAGAACCGTCGCCTGCTTGCGGATGAGGCTTGGCATCTGCTCGAAGATGAGGGAATGGCCGGAAGCCTCAATGAGGTAGTGGATTCGTTCGCCTTTGGTCAGCTCCTGAACGGCCTGCGGCAAATCCTGCTGAGCCGCATGGATGGGGGTGCCACCGAATTGCCGGACCAATTCGAGATTTTTCTCGCGCACGTCACTCACCATCAGGAGGCCGTCAAAATGCTTGACGTTGCGAAGATATTGAAGAAAGAGCAGGCCCGCAGGGCCGGCGCCAACAATCAAAATGTTGCGAATCGGCTCGGGGCCGCCGAAGGTGTAACGGGCGGCAGCGCGCTCCACGCGGTCGCTCGAGTGGAGAATGCAACCGAGCGGCTCAACCAGCGCGGCTTCCTCGGCCGGCATGTCGTCGGGAAGGGGCAGGCAATTGACCGCGGGCACGGCAATGTATTCGGCCAAAGCGCCTTGCAGGCCGGTGATGCCGTGCTCCTGGTAAAACGCGCATTGATGCGTGTCGCCGGTGGCACAATAAGCGCACAGCGTGGCGCGGCCTTGACTGCGGCAGTTGCGGCCTTGGTCGCACAGCACGCGGGCGCCGGGCTTGAGGTCGGTGACGTCGCGGCCCACCTCCACGACTTCGCCGGAAAATTCGTGGCCCAAAATCTGCGGCTGCTCGCGCAGCGGGATGGGACGGCCTTGAGCATCCAAATTGTAGTTGCCGTGGCCGCGATAAATGTGCAAATCGGTGCCGCAGACGCCGACCGCTTGCACCTTCAACAGCACCTCGCGGGGCGGGACGGTGGGGTCGGGAACGTCGCGCACGACGAGTTTTTCAACGTCTTCCAAGACCGCAGCTTTCATGGGCGACTCCGTGGTTTGATGTCACCTCGGGTGACAGAATGAAAGGCTACAGCACTCCGGGTCAAGGGATGGCGGCAAGGCGGCGCTGCCTCCGAGCCGGCGGCGACCGCGGCCAGACTCAGGACGGCTTGGCAACGCCGCTCAGCTTTCCAGGTCACGGGCATCCAGGCGACCCTCGCGATGGAGACGCTCAAAAATCTCGGCGGTTTCCCGAACGCCTTGCTCGAGCGGCGTGCGCGGCGGCGGGCCGAGATCGCGCACCAGGGCGCTATCGTCAAAATCATAGGCGATGGGAAGCGGTGGACCTTCGGCGCGAATCAGCGCCTTCGCCTGGGGCAACAGGCGGTAAAGCACCTGAAGGAATTCCTCCACCTGAATGACCTCGCCGCGCGGAGTATAAACCTTCGCCCCTTCGACCTCGGATTCGGCAGACCGGATGAAAATCTCCGCCGTGTCGCGAACGTATTGCATGTCCACGCCGCCCGTGAGGCGGATGGTGTAAGGGCGGCCGAGGATGGCGGCTTTGATGGCTTTGGTGGGACCGGAGGTGATGCCGCGATCGCGCCCCACGCCATAGACCGTGCCGGGCCGCAGACCCACGCTCGAAATGCCGTCGGTCAGGTAATAGACGCGCGCGTTGCCTTCGTTGGCCTGCTTGAAGACGCCGTAGTGAGTGTTGGGCAAGAGCGGCGCGCCCTCGGGCACGGTGCCGCGGCCATAAAATTCCTCCGGGCCAAAGACGGCTTGCGAACTGGCATAGACGATGCGGCGTACTTGGTCGCGGTGACGCCGCGCGACCTCAAACACGTTGAGCGTGCCCAGAACATTGACGCGCGCCCCGAGCAGCGGGTCGGCGGCGCAGTAAGGCACTTGGAGCGCGGCCAGATGAATCAAATGCGTGATGCCGTGCTCGACGACGGCGCGCTCCAGGTCATCGAGCGAGGTGACGTCGCCCAGCACAAAGCGCAGCCGCTCGAGCTGCGGCGGGCGGAGCAAGGCTTCCAGCCGATGCGCCTCCGTATCGAGGTCGTAAATCCAAGGCGCGTGCCCACGCTCAACCAAAACTTTGGCAATCCAGGAGCCGATAAAACCTTTGGCGCCAGTGAGCAGATATCGCGCCGGGTTGCGCGGTGGAGCTTGAGCGTTTGGCATGGCCCGAAATTATATGACCTCTTGGCCCAGAGTCAAAGCAAAGACGTAGCGCGCGGCGCGGTTGTGGGGTGGGGGCGGGGATGCTAGCATAGGGAGGTTGAGAGAGCACCATCCTGGTGAGACGGCGCGGCATCTTCATCACACTGGACGGCATGGACGGCAGCGGCAAGAGCACGCAGGCGCGGCTGCTGGGTGAATTTCTGCGCGCGCGAGGCTACCGCGTGGTGACGACGCGGGAGCCCGGGGGAACGCCGCTTGGCGAAGCGATTCGTCGCGTGCTGTTGGGTCGGCGAGCGCCGCGCGCCTCGGCGTTGGCGGAGCTGGCGCTGATGTACGCGGCGCGGGCTCAGCACATTGAGGAGGTGGTGCGGCCGGCGCTCGAGCGAGGTCAGGCAGTGGTGAGCGACCGCTATCACGACGCTTCAATGGCGTATCAAGGCTACGGGCGCGGGTTGGGAGCGGCGACGGTTCGCGCATTTGATCGGATCGTTTGCCGCGATTGGCAGCCGGATTTGACCCTCATCCTTGATCTGGAGCCGGAAGAATCCTTGCGGCGGGTGCGCGGTCGGAAGCAACGGCGCAGCCGGTTTGAGGCGGCGGGGCTGCCGTTTCTGAAGCGGGTGCGCGCCGGCTATCGTGCCATCGCGCGGAGGGAGCCGGAGCGGGTGATTCTGGTGCGTGCCGGGCGAAGCGTGGCGGAGGTGCAACGCGACATCCGAGCCCACGTGGAGCGGTTTCTCCACAATGGACGCCGCCGTCGCGCCCCGCGACGCCGCCAACCGGTGCCCTCGGCGACCGTGACGTTGCCGATGGGAGCGTTCTAGCGTCCTGAGTTAGAAGTTCGATGAACAACTGAAAGACTGTTTCTCGCCAAGGCGCAAAGCTCGCCAGGGACTTGCGGGGGGCCGGACGGCTACGAATTATTCCATCCTTCTTACGACTCAGGGTACTAGCGGGGCGCGACGAATGCTCCTTTACAATGTCCGGCGGGGCACGGGTGCGAGCCGTGCCGGAACACGGCCAAGATGGCCGTGCCACAAGCTGAGGTCCGAGGGCGGCCTCGCCCGTCCCGCGGCGGGCGGCAGGAGGGTTGATGGGTTTTGAGGCTTTTATCGGCAACGCGCAGGCCGTCGAGACGGTGCGAAGGATGCTGGCGCAGGAGCGGGTGCCGGGCGCGCTTCTGTTCACAGGCCCGGAAGGCGTTGGGAAAAAGACGCTGGCGGTAATGCTGGCGAAGGCCGTCAATTGCGAGCGGCGCTTGCCGGGAGGAAGAGACTTTTGCGGCCAATGCATCGCTTGCCTGCGGGTGGAAGAGATGCTGGCGGCCGCGGCCGCCGACGCCGAGCGGCGACGCGAGATGAAAGAGGCGGGCCGGCGCGTGGAGTCTCTGTCCTATTTCGATGTGCAATTCATCGAGCCGCTGACCCGCTATATTCTGACGGAGCAGGTCCGCGAACTGCGCGCCGTGGCCTATGCCCTGCCCTTCGAGCTTCGGCGTCGCGTGTTCATTGTGGATCCAGCGTCGGCCCTTCATTGGCAGGCGGTGGATTTTCTGCTGAAGGTGATGGAAGAGCCGCCGGCAACGTCCCTCTTGATTCTGCTCTCGACGCACGCGCACGAGGTGCGGGTGACGCTGCGCTCGCGCGCCGTGCAGGTGGCCTTGAAGCCGGTCGAAGAAAATGTTTTGCGTCAGGTGATCGCCGGGGAAGAGCGCCGCGCGCCGGGCGAGTTGAGGCTGGCGCTGCGGGTGGCCGCAGGAAGCGTGGGCCGTTTGAAGACGTTTGACGCGGCCGCTTACACGGCGCAACGGCGGCCGTGGCTCGAACTGCTGGAGGCTTTGGCTTCCGAAAAAACTTCCAGGGCGCAGAGTGTCGCTTGGGGAAAACTTTTTGAAGCCACGCGGGCACTGGCGGAAAATCGCGCCCAACTGAAGGCGACGCTGGGTTTGGGCGCGAGTTTGTGCCACGATTTGCTGAGCGTTCTGAACGGCAACCCGGCCCAGGTGGTGAATGTGGACTTGGAAGGGCGGCTGGCGCGCTG